>NZ_JAGRQZ010000009.1:0-86969 GCF_018223915.1 Klebsiella sp. 64 | reverse complement strand
AAAGAGCAGTGCCGCTTCGTTTTCACTGCGGCGCGGGGTGTGCATATTACGCTTTCCCGCTGCAGAGTCAAGCATTTATTTTTGCTTTTCTCTGCGAGGTTCTCACCGGAACCCCGCTGACCCGGCGGCTTGTTTGCCGTTGTTCCGTGTCAGTGGAGGCGCATTATAGGGAGTAATTCTGAGGTGACAAGGGGAAATGCAAAAAAACTTTTCGTTCGCTCGATTTTCCATCACAACGCGAGTTTTACGCGCTATTTGCGCGCCATTTGTGCGATTTCCCGAGCAAACCGGGATACCTGTTGCCAGTCGGTATAGACCACTTCTTTGCGGGTATCCGTTTCACCCCCGGTCATTTTCATAATCAGGCGGATCATAAACCGATCGTACCAGCTGTAGCGCGGGTAGCGCAGCGCGCCGGCAAATACCGCGCAGCTCTGCGGCTGCCACGGCGAGTTCAGCAGAAACTTACGCGTATAGCTGTTGGTCTGCGGCGTGCGCTTCTCGGGTTTACGCGCCACCAGGTTAACCGAAAAGAATGCCCCCGGCAGCGCCTGCAATGCTGCCAGATGCTTTTTCACAAAGCGGTCCACCGCCGGATGAAAGTGCCCGTAGCGAATCGACGCGCCAATGACCACCCGATCGTAGTGATGCCATTCGACGACATCGGTACGGTTCAGATTCAGGGTGTCCGCATCGATGCCCAGCTCTTTAAGCTCAGAGGCGAGAAACGAAGCGATTTCACGGGTCTGCCCGTCGCGGGTGGAGAAGAGAATTAAAGTTTTCACGAGCACTCCTGTTATTCGCGCCAGAAAGTGGGGGTAAAGAGCACCAGTAAGGTGAACACTTCCAGACGACCAAACAGCATATTAGCAATCAGGATCCATTTCGCGACCGGGTTCATGGTGGCAAAGTTATCCGCGACGACGCCGAGCCCAGGCCCGAGGTTGTTCAATGTCGCCACCACGGAGGCGAAAGCAGAGAAGTCATCCACCCCGGTGGCGATAATCGCCAGCATACTAATGATAAAGACCAGCGCATAGGCGGAGAAGAATCCCCATACCGCTTCCAGAATACGTTCCGGCAGCGCGCGGTTACCTAATTTAATGCTATACACCGCATTCGGGTGCACCAGCCGCTTCAGCTCACGGTTGCCCTGCTTGAACAGCAACAGGATACGGATCACTTTTAATCCACCGCCCGTGGAGCCAGCGCAGCCGCCGATAAATGCGGAGCACAGCAACAGCACCGGAAGGAACAGCGGCCAGCGTGCAATGCTATCGGTGGTGAACCCCGCGGTGGTCGCCATCGACACCACCTGGAAAAACGCCTGGTTCAGCGTCGTCAACACCGAGCCGTACACGTTATGAAGCCATAGCACCAGCGTACAGACGATGACCAGCGTCAACTGGACGCCAATGAACATCCTAAATTCAGGGTCGCGCCAGTACACCTTCAGGCTGCGTCCGCTCAACAACGAAAAATGCAGACCGTAGTTACAGCCGGAGATCAGCAGGAAGATGGCAATGATGGAGTTGATCATCGGGCTGTTGAAATAGCCGACGCTGGCATCGTGAGTCGAGAAACCGCCGATGGCGATGGTGGCGAAACTGTGCCCGATCGCATCGAACGCCGGCATACCGGCAAACCAGAGCGCCAATGCGCAGGCGATCGTGAGTAACACATAGATGAGCCACAATGTCTTCGCCGTCTCGGCAATACGCGGACGCATCTTGTTATCCTTCAGCGGGCCGGGCATTTCCGCGCGGTAGAGCTGCATCCCCCCGACGCCGAGGATAGGCAGAATCGCTACCGCCAGCACAATGATCCCCATGCCGCCGAACCACTGCAGCATCTGACGATAAAAGAGGATAGCGTGCGGAAGCGAGTCCAGCCCCACCAGAGTGGTCGCCCCGGTCGTCGTCAGGCCGGAAAATGACTCGAAGAAGGCATCCGTCACCGTCAGGTTCGGCTGTTCGGAGAAGATAAAGGGCAAGGCCCCCACGCTCCCCAGCACGGTCCAGAACAGCACCACGATCAGAAACCCTTCACGAGATTTCAGTTCGCCTTTTTGCTTACGGTTCGGCCACCACAGCATGGAGCCGATCGCCAGAGCGACAAAGAAGGTTTGAGTGAAGGCCCGTCCCGCGCCATCGCGATATATCAGGGCCACTAATCCCGGGACGATCATCGTCCCCGAAAACAAGATGACCAGCAGTCCAACGATTCGGGTTATGGCGCGAAAATGCATCTCTGGCGCTTCCTTTGATAAGCAAAAAACAGAGGGGATTATTCGTTAATCTTCAGTAATTGCAATGAACCACGACTAAAATCAGCCAGTCTTGCTGAAAAAGCCGCCACTTCGGCCTGGGGAAGCGCCACGCGCAGCCGAACTGACGCCAGATATTCGCTTTCAACGACGTTTCCGGAGAATTGGGCGAGCAGCGCTTCGACGCCGGCCAGTTGCCCATACTCACACTGCAAAGTATATGCCGTTAACGGCGTCTTGCGCAGCGTCGTCAGCTGCGCCAGCGCCTGATGCACCCCGCCGCCATAGGCCTTAACCAGACCGCCGGTGCCCAGCAGGATACCACCGTAGTAACGCACGACGACAGCGGTTATCTCGCCGACGCCGCTTCCCATCAGCTGCGCCAGCATCGGTTTACCCGCCGTTCCCGCCGGTTCGCCATCGTCTGAAAACCCCAGCTGTTGCGAATCATCAGGCGGCCCCGCGACCCACGCCACGCAGTGGTGGCGGGCATCAGGGTGATCCGCTCTGACGGACTCGACAAAAGCTTTTGCCGCCGCCACGCCGTCGGTATGCGCCAACAGCGTGATAAAACGGCTTTTTTTAATCTCCTCAACGACGGTAACCGGCGCCGCCGGGATTAACCAGCTCTCCATCAGGCCAGCTTCAGATCGCGCGTCATATTTTCGATACTGTTTTCGTGAATCACCACGTTATCTTCGATACGGATCCCACCGAACGGCTTCATGGCGTCAATTTTTTGCCAGTTAAAGTGCTTGCTGAACGGGCCTTCACGCCACGGCGCCAGTAACGACTCGATGAAGTAGATGCCGGGTTCAATAGTTAACACCATCCGCGGCTCGATAATACGGGTGCAGCGCAGATACGGGTATTTCGACGGCGCCGCCAGTTGCGTACCGGTGTCATCCTGCATAAAGCCAGCGACATCATGCACCTGCAGACCCAGCGGATGGCCAATCCCGTGCGGCATAAACGGCCCGGTCAGGTCATTCTCCACCATCGCCTCTTCGCTCATGTCGGTAACCAACTGGTGTTTACGCAACAGCTTCGCGATACGCTGATGGAACTGGATATGGTAATCAATGTAACTGGTACCGGCCTTCATGGTACTAATCAGCGCCTGCTGCTCATCGTTAACGTCTTTGATCAGATGGGCAAAGTCGTTATCGCCGTGCGCCGCCCAGGTGCGCGTCAGATCTGCGGCATAGCCGTTATATTCCGCACCGGCGTCGAGCAGGAAACTGCGCATCTCCGCCGGGGCACGATGGTCCAGTTTGGTGTAGTGCAGGACGGAGGCATGCTCATTCAGCGCGACAATATTGCTGTAAGGCACGTCGGTATCACGATGGCCGGTGGCGGTGAGATAGGCCTGGTTGATATCGAATTCGCTCATCCCCGACTGGAAAGCTTCGTAGGCCGCACGATGACCATTCACCGCCGACTTCTGCGCTTCACGCATGCAGGCCAGCTCGTAATCGGTTTTGTAAGCCCGGTAGTAATGCAGGTAGTCGATAACCCCTTTCGGGTTGATCTTATCCGCGGCGATACCCAGGCCCAGCGCGCGCTCAGGCACCGGGCCGATATAGCCAATATTACCGCGAGCGGCAGGCAGCTGGCTGCCGATGCCATCGGCCTTCGGTAGCGCGATCACGTCTATCTCTTCGGTCCAGAAAGAGGTCGGCAACGGCTCAACGTTATGCCAGTAATCTACCGGCAGATAGAACCACAGCTTCGGTTTATTCACACCGTCCACCAGCAGCCAGCAGTTAGGCACCTGAGTCACAGGCACCCAGGCTTTGAACTGCGGATTGACCTTGAACGGGTACGGATGGTCATCAAGGAAGACGTTAACCAGCTCGCCGGAGTGAATCAGCAGAGCATCCATTTGAAAACGGGCCAGGACGTCGCGGGTACGTTCTTGTAGGGTAACAATATGATTTTTATAGAGCGCGGCCAGGGATTCCATCTTTTATCCTTTGCTTTTATGGGATCGTGATACACCGCATCTTAGCACATCGACCTGCGTGCGGGTGATTTCCGCCGGATGTGATCCGACCAGCAATTATTTAAAGACTAATTTGCAATTCTTTAACATAAATTCCACACTCCGTTTCATCTGGTATGACCAGATCATATTGCTGGATTCAGGAGACTGACATGCTCTACAAAGGCGACACCCTGTACCTCGACTGGCTGGAAGATGGCATCGCCGAACTGGTGTTCGATGCCCCAGGTTCGGTCAACAAGCTTGATACCGCAACCGTAGCCAGCCTTGGTCATGCGCTGGACGTACTGGAAAAACAAAGCGATCTCAAAGGTCTGCTGCTGCGCTCTGAAAAAGCGGCATTTATCGTCGGCGCGGATATCACCGAATTCCTCTCGCTGTTCCTGGTCCCTGAGGAGCAGTTAAGCCAGTGGCTGCATTTTGCTAACAGCGTCTTCAATCGTCTGGAAGATCTCCCCGTCCCCACTATCTCTGCCGTCAATGGCTATGCGCTGGGCGGCGGCTGCGAATGCGTGCTGGCGACCGACTATCGCCTCGCCACGCCGGATCTGCGCATTGGGCTGCCAGAAACCAAGCTCGGCATTATGCCGGGCTTCGGCGGTTCCGTGCGTCTGCCGCGCCTGCTCGGCGCCGATAGCGCGCTGGAAATTATTGCCGCCGGGAAAGACGTCGGCGCCGATCAAGCACTGAAAATCGGCCTGGTGGATGGCGTGGTCGCTGCGGAAAAACTACGCGACGGCGCGCTGGCGATCCTACGTCAGGCCATGAATGGCGACCTGGACTGGAAAGCGAAACGTCAGCCGAAGCTGGAGCCGCTGAAGCTCAGCAAAATTGAAGCCGCCATGAGCTTCACGATTGCCAAAGGCATGGTCGCGCAAACCGCCGGGAAGCATTACCCGGCGCCGATCACCGCGGTCAAAACCATTGAAGCCGCCGCGCGTCTTGGTCGTGAAGAAGCCCTGGTGCTGGAAAATAAAAGCTTTGTCCCGCTGGCCCATACCAATGAGGCCCGCGCGCTGGTTGGTATCTTCCTGAACGACCAGTACGTCAAAGCGAAAGCGAAAAAGCTGACCAAAGATGTCGAGACGCCGAAGCATGCTGCCGTCCTGGGCGCTGGCATTATGGGCGGCGGTATCGCTTACCAGTCGGCCTGGAAGGGCGTGCCGGTGGTGATGAAAGACATCAGCGACAAATCGCTGACCCTTGGCATGACCGAAGCGGCGAAGCTGCTGAATAAACAGCTGGAACGCGGCAAAATCGACGGTCTGAAGCTGGCCGGAGTGATTAGCACCATTCAGCCAACGCTGGAATACAGCGGTTTTGACCGCGTCGACGTCGTCGTTGAAGCGGTGGTGGAAAACCCGAAAGTGAAGAAAGCCGTACTAGCGGAAACCGAGTCAAAAGTGCGCCCGGATACCGTGCTGGCGTCCAACACCTCAACGATCCCCATCAGCGAGCTGGCCAGCGTTCTGCAGCGCCCGGAAAACTTCTGCGGTATGCACTTCTTTAACCCGGTGCATCGCATGCCGCTGGTTGAAGTGATCCGCGGCGAAAAAACCTCGGATAATACCATTGCCAAAGTGGTGGCCTGGGCCAGCAAAATGGGCAAAACGCCGATTGTGGTGAATGATTGTCCCGGCTTCTTCGTCAACCGGGTACTGTTCCCCTACTTCGCCGGCTTCAGCCAGCTGCTGCGCGACGGGGCGGACTTCCGCAAAGTCGACAAAGTGATGGAGAAACAGTTTGGCTGGCCGATGGGCCCGGCTTATCTGCTGGACGTGGTCGGCATCGATACCGCGCACCATGCTCAGGCGGTCATGGCGGCGGGCTTCCCGCAGCGGATGCAGAAAGATTATCGCGACGCCATCGACGCCCTGTTTGACGCCAACCGTTTCGGCCAGAAGAACGGCCTCGGCTTCTGGCGCTATAAAGACGACAGCAAAGGTAAGCCGAAGAAAGAAGAAGATGCTACCGTCGACAGCCTGCTGGCCGACGTCAGCCAGCCGAAGCGCGATTTCAGCGATGAAGAGATTATCGCCCGCATGATGATCCCCATGGTTAACGAAGTCGTCCGCTGCCTGGAAGAAGGCATTATCGCCAGCCCGGCGGAAGCGGATATGGCGCTGGTATACGGCCTGGGCTTCCCTCCGTTCCACGGCGGCGCATTCCGCTGGCTGGACACCATCGGCAGCGCGAAGTATCTCGATATGGCGCAGCAATACCAGCACCTTGGCCCGCTGTATGAAGTGCCAGCCGGTCTGCGTGACAAAGCGCGCCATAACGAAGCGTATTATCCCCAGGTAGAGCCAGCCCGTCCGGTTGGCGCTCTGAAAACGGCTTAAGGAGTCACAATGGAACAGGTTGTCATTGTCGATGCAATTCGCACCCCGATGGGCCGTTCGAAGGGCGGCGCATTTCGCCACGTGCGCGCGGAAGACCTCTCCGCGCACCTGATGCGTAGCCTGCTGTCGCGCAATCCGTCGCTTGAGGCAAGCGCGATAGACGATATCTACTGGGGTTGCGTGCAGCAAACCCTCGAGCAGGGTTTTAACATCGCCCGAAACGCGGCGCTGCTGGCGGAGATCCCGCATTCGGTACCAGCAAATACGGTCAACCGTCTGTGCGGTTCTTCCATGCAGGCGCTGCACGATGCGGCCCGTATGATCATGACCGGCGATGCCAGCGTCTGCCTGATTGGCGGCGTCGAGCACATGGGCCATGTGCCAATGAGCCACGGCGTCGATTTCCATCCGGGCCTCAGCCGCAACGTGGCAAAGGCGGCAGGGATGATGGGGCTGACTGCGGAGATGCTGGCGCGTCTGCACGGTATTAGCCGCGAGATGCAGGATCAGTTCGCCGCGCGCTCTCACGCTCGTGCCTGGGCCGCAACCCAGTCCGGCGCATTCAAAGCGGAGATTATCCCCACCGGCGGCCACGATGCCGATGGCGTACTCAAGTCCTTTAACTATGACGAGGTGATCCGCCCGGAAACCACCGTCGAGACGCTGTCCACGCTTAAACCGGCGTTTGACCCGGTGACCGGTACGGTAACGGCGGGTACCTCTTCCGCCCTTTCCGATGGCGCAGCGGCGATGCTGCTGATGAGCGAAAGCCGCGCTCGCG
The DNA here is from genome assembly GCF_018223915.1 of Klebsiella sp. 64. Taxonomy (NCBI): domain Bacteria; kingdom Pseudomonadati; phylum Pseudomonadota; class Gammaproteobacteria; order Enterobacterales; family Enterobacteriaceae; genus Klebsiella; species Klebsiella sp. 64. Next base: position 79,575 of record NZ_JAGRQZ010000009.1, on the reverse strand, counting down.
AGCTGGGGCTGAAGCCGCGCGCGCGCGTCCGTTCAATGGCGGTGGTCGGCTGCGACCCGTCCATTATGGGTTATGGCCCGGTTCCGGCCTCAAAGCTGGCGCTGAAAAAAGCGGGCTTATCCACCAGCGATATCGACGTTTTTGAAATGAATGAAGCATTTGCCGCGCAGATCCTACCGTGTATTAAAGATCTGGGCTTAATGGAGCAGATCGATGAGAAGATCAACCTCAACGGCGGGGCGATCGCGCTCGGTCATCCGCTGGGCTGTTCCGGGGCGCGTATTAGCACCACGCTGATCAACCAGATGGAGCGCAAAGACGCTCAGTTCGGCCTCGCCACCATGTGTATCGGCCTGGGACAAGGGATCGCTACCGTGTTTGAGCGGGTTTAAGCGAAAGGGTATCTCAACGCCATTGCCACCAGAACCTGGCGGCTATGGCGAAGAGAGCAGGTTTAGTTGCCGTTCTTCCCGCCTGTCAGGGGCGGGTTTTTTATTTTCAGATAAACGCAAACGCATCGCCAAACAGGCGATCTTCACGCGCGCCGCGCTCATTACAGAACAGGTCGCGGGCAATTTTGGCCATCTCAAAACGACCGGCAATGTAGATATCATGCTCGGCCAGCGTACCGTAATCCTGCAGCACGGCGGTGAGTACCGTACCGGAGCGACCACGCCACCCTTCTTCCGGCTGTTCAACCACCGGCTCGATGCGCAGATTCGGATGCTTGATGCTTAACGCTTCCAGCTCGGCCAGATCGTACAGATGCTTAGCCTCGCGGCCGCCCCAATAAATGGCGATATCGCGATCCGGGTTACGCGCCAGCGCGCTTAACAGAATAGAACGCACATAAGAGAATCCGGTACCGCCGGCGATCAGAATCAGCGGGCGATCTTCGTCATCGCGCAGCCACGCTTCGCCATGCGGAATATCAACCTCAATTTCACGCTCTTTCAGAATGCGATCCATGACCGCCATCGCGTACAGATTGAGCTCCGAGGCGCCGATATGCAGCTCGATAAATTCCTGTTCCGCCGGCGTGGAAGCCATGGAGAACGGGCGCTTGTCGCGCTCATCCATTACCACCATCAGATACTGGCCGGCACGGAAGGAAAATGCCGCTTCCGGCACTAATCGAACACGATATACGGTATCGGTAATCGCCTCCACCGAGGTCACTTTACAGCTTAAGGTTGTCATGCGTCCCCTCTGTCGGGTCAATAGAGCAAAACAGCGGCGTTAGCCCCGCTTACTGTTGTTTAAAGATGGCCAGTTCATCCCAGATGGCGTCAATACGCGCCGTAACGGCAGGATCTTTTTTGATTGGGCGACCCCATTCACGCTGGGTTTCGCCAGGCCATTTATTGGTGGCATCCAGCCCCATTTTTGAACCCAGGCCGGAAACCGGCGAGGCAAAATCCAGATAATCAATTGGCGTATTCTCTACCAGTACCGTATCACGAGCCGGGTCCATACGGGTAGTGATCGCCCAAATCACATCGTTCCAGTCGCGTGCATTGACGTCGTCATCGCAGACAATCACGAACTTGGTGTACATAAACTGGCGCAGGAACGACCAGACGCCCATCATTACGCGCTTGGCATGTCCCGCGTACTGTTTTTTCATGGTCACCACCGCCAGGCGATAGGAGCACCCTTCCGGCGGCAGATAGAAATCAACGATTTCCGGGAACTGCTTTTGCAGGATCGGCACGAAGACTTCATTCAGCGCCACGCCCAGCACCGCTGGCTCATCGGGCGGTCGGCCGGTATAGGTAGAATGATAAATCGCGTCTTCACGCTGGGTAATATGGGTTACCGTAAACACCGGGAACTGGTCTACTTCATTGTAGTAACCGGTGTGGTCGCCATACGGGCCTTCCGGCGCCATTTCACCGGCCTCAATGTAGCCTTCTAGCACAATTTCCGCGCTGGCCGGCACTTCAAGGTCATTGGAAACGCACTTAACCACTTCGGTCTTGGTGCCGCGCAGCAGGCCTGCGAAGGCATATTCCGACAGGGTATCGGGCACCGGCGTCACCGCGCCAAGAATGGTTGCCGGATCGGCGCCAAGCGCCACGGAAACCGGGAAGCGTTCGCCCGGACGCGCCGCGCACCACTCCTGGAAATCCAGCGCGCCGCCGCGATGAGACAGCCAGCGCATAATCAGTTTGTTTTTGCCGATCAGCTGCTGGCGATAAATCCCCAGGTTCTGCCGCTCTTTGTGCGGCCCGCGGGTTACCGTCAACCCCCAGGTGATCAGCGGCGCGGCATCTTCCGGCCAGCAGGTCATAATCGGGATTTTATTCAGATCGACATCATCGCCCTGGATGATTTTTTGCTGACAGGGGGCGCCGCGCAGGCGTTTGGTCGGCATATTCAGCACTTGCTTGAACTGCGGCAGCTTATCAAACAGGTCGCGGAAGCCTTTTGGCGGCTCAGGTTCTTTCAGAAAGGCCAACAGTTTACCCACCTCGCGCAGCGAACTGACATCCTCCTGCCCCATCCCCAACGCCACGCGACGCGGCGTGCCGAACAGATTGCACAGCACCGGCATGGTATAGCCTTTCGGATTCTCAAACAGCAGCGCCGGGCCGCCGGCGCGCAGAGTCCGGTCGGCAATTTCGGTGATTTCCAGGTGAGGATCGACCGGCAGAGTGATACGTTTTAGTTCGCCCTGTTGTTCCAGGAGTGTCAGAAAGTCGCGAAGATCGTGATATTTCATGGAAGTGTTATTGACCTCTCTACAGGCGGCTAATTATACGGTGTTCGACGGCGCGATGCTGTAATTTTGTTAAATTAGCGTGAAAGAACGCTGAAATTTGGATTTCAATTATAATGGCTTTCGCGATTACACCAGCCATTTGTTATGCTTGCCGTTATTAGAAGTGGAATGAGTCATTATGCAAGCCTGGTACTTACTGTATTGCAAACGTGGGCAGCTACAACGAGCCCAGGAACATCTGGAACGTCAGTCAGTTAACTGCCTGATGCCGACGATTGCGCTGGAAAAAATCATTCGCGGTAAACGCACCATGGTCAGCGAACCGTTGTTCCCGAACTACCTGTTTATTGAGTTCGATCCAGAGGTGATTCATACCACCACCATCAGCGCCACTCGCGGGGTTAACAACTTCGTGCGCTTTGGCGCCCTACCCGCTATCGTCCCCTCGGCGGTCATCCATCAGCTTTCTATCTACAAACCGGAAGGGATTACCGACCCGGAAACGCCGCATGAGGGCGATAGCGTGCTAATCACCGACGGCGCCTTTGAAGGCCTGGAGGCGATCTTCACCGAGCCCGACGGCGAAGCGCGCTCTATGTTGCTGTTAAACCTGCTGAATAAGCAAGTCCTGCAGAGCGTTAAAAATACCGACTTCCAGAAAATCTAAACGCCGTTAATGTCGACGCCAAACAGCGCCCTGACGTTTGCGTCCGTTTGCGCCTCCAGCCATTGCGCCTCCTCGCCGCGCCAGGCCGCGACGCTGGCCAGGATATGCGGCAAATACGCGGGCTCGTTACGCCGCGAGGCCGGTTTCGGCTTGAGGTCGCGCGGCAGCAGATAAGGCGCATCGGTCTCCAGCAGCAGACGTTCCGCCGGGATCGCCGGCAGCAGCTCGCGCAGCTCCAGTCCCCGCCGCTCATCGCATACCCAACCGGTAATACCGATAAACAGGCCCAGATCCAGGCATTCCTGCACCTCGCTGCGGCTGCCGGTAAAGCAGTGCAGCACCGCGCCCGGGAGCTTCTCAAGCCAGGGTTTAAGCAGCGTCAGAAACCGATCGTGGGCGTCGCGGCAGTGCAAAAACACCGGCATCGACAGCTCAGCGGCCAGCGCCAACTGGGCGCTGAACGCTACCTCCTGCTCGTGCGGCGTGGAAAAATTCCGGTTAAAATCCAGACCGCACTCGCCTATCGCCACCACCTGCGGCTCGCCGGCGAGGGTATAAATCGCCTCGGCGACCGCTGGCGTCCAGCTGCTACCGTCATGGGGATGAACCCCCGCCGTGGACCAGCAGCCGGAATAGCGGCTCGCCAGTTTCTGCGCCAGCTGGCTCTCCGCCAAATTTGTGCCGGTCAGCAGCATGCCGTTAACCCCCGCCGCCAGGGCGCGCGCCACTACCTCATCATGATCGCGGGAAAACTGCGAACTGGTCAGATTAACGCCGATATCAAACATGATCGCTCCCATACGCCAACCGCCCTGACGGGCGGCTGGCGGTATTACTCTTCTCTGTGCTCTGCGGCTTCAGCTTCGGCCGCGGCGTCGTCATCGCGCGTCAGGCGCTTCCCGGTGTAGAAGCGGGCAAAGAACACCCCGACTTCAAACAGACAGTACATCGGAATGGCCAGCAGTGTCTGCGAGAATACGTCCGGCGGCGTCAGCAGCATGCCCACCACGAAGGCACCCACCAGCACATACGGCCTTTTTTTACGCAAGTCTTCCGGCGTGGTAACGCCCATCCAGCAGAGCAACACAATGGCGACCGGCACCTCAAAGGAGACCCCGAATGCCATAAACAGCGCCATCACGAAGTCGAGATAGCTGCGAATATCGGTCGAGACCAGCACCCCTTCCGGCGCCGCATGGGTCAGGAAGCCGAACGCCAGCGGAAACACGACAAAATAGGCGAAAGCCATGCCGATATAGAACAGCAGGGTACTGGAAACCAGTAAAGGCACCACCAGCCGGCGTTCGTGCTTATACAACGCCGGCGCGACGAAGGCCCATACCTGGTAAAGAATAATCGGCACCGACAGGATCACCGACACCATGAAGGTCAACTTTATCGGCGTAAAGAAAGGTGAAGCGACATCGGTGGCGATCATCGTCGCGCCCACTGGCATCTTACTGATAAGCGGGGCCGAGACCAGCTGGTAGATATCATTGGCGAAATAGACCAGCGCCAGGAAGATCACCAGAATAGCAATGATGCTGTTGAGCAGACGCTTGCGCAGCTCAATCAGATGCGAAATTAGCGGTTGTGTATCGTCTACGCCCATGTTTACGGTTTATCACTCGATGCGGGGGAAGAATGGGGAACTGCCGCCGTAGCGGACGTTTTCTCTGCCTGAAGGTCAGCCGGTGAAGCAGATTGCTCGTCGGCAACGGGATCTGGCGCATGAGCCGGAGCGCTGGCCTGATGTTCTGCCGTCGCCGGCGTGACGTCCTGGCGCTGCGCTTCGCTGCCTTTGACCACCGGATTAAGGATGGTATTGGCTTCGTCGCTGGCTTTTTCGGGATCGTGGGCGCTATAGGAGCGCTTCATCGACTCCGCGGCCTCGCGCAGTTCATCCATCGAGGCTTTCAGCTCCGGCGTCAGGTTATTCAGGCTAGCCTTTTCCACCTTCTTCAGGCTCTCCTGGAACTCCTGCAGTTTTAGCTCCTGGGCCAGCTCATTTTGTACCGTGGTCGCCAGCGAGCGTAACGTACGGATCCAGCCAACTACCGTTTTAACCGCTACGGGAAGCCGCTGTGGCCCCAGAACAATGAGGCCAATCACAAACACCAGCAGTAGTTCACTAAAACCAATATCGAACACGAGTTACACCTGCTCTTTGTCGTGGCGTTTTGTCTCGTCTTTTTTTGCATCATCCTGTTTATCGGCGATGGTTTTCGCCGTGAAATCTGCGTCTGGCGCCGACTTTTCGGGTTTATCATCATCACTCATGGCTTTTTTAAAGCCTTTGATAGATGCCCCTAAGTCAGACCCCAGCGAGCTCAGCTTCTTCGTCCCAAAAAGCAGAACTACGATGACGACAACAATTAATAACTGCCAAATACTGATACCACCCATACACGTTCCCCTATGACAGATGATGAATTGTGTGGACGCATTATACACGCCATCCTGCGAGCCGCCTCTTCGTCAGGCCGCCGACATGATTTTGCGCAAATAAGCCTGCGTCATGAAGAGGCGAACCGATCAGTGGGTTTTCCGCCAGCCAATAAGCCAGGTCACCACACCGCCGGCCATCAGCCAACCGGGCATCATTCCCCACTCAGGGCGATGGATAAAGAGCAGCGTACCACTGAGCAATAAAACCGCGCCTATACCAAACAGGTAACGGGATTGGCCCTGGCGCACATGACGCACATGCATATCCCGCACAATAGTATCGACGCTGGTCTGCAGCTGTTTGCTCTGCTGCAGGCTCTGATACACCAGCTCAGGTATTTCCGGCATTCTTTCGATCCAGAATGGCGCTTTGTCTTTAAACGCGCGCACCAGCGCCGGAATGCCGACCTGATCTTTGATCCACGACTCGAGGAAAGGCTTCGCCGTTTTCCACAAGTCTAACTGAGGATAGAGCTGCCGGCCTACCCCTTCTACGTAAAGTAATGTCTTCTGTAGTAAAACGAGCTGCGGCTGGACTTCCATATTGAAACGCCGCGCGGTATTGAACAGATTAAGCAGCACGTGGCCGAAGGAGATCTCCGCCAGCGGCTTCTCAAAGATCGGCTCGCAGACCGTGCGGATCGCGAACTCAAACTCTTCAACGTTGGTATCGGGCGGAACCCAACCGGAATCGACGTGCAGCTCGGCAACTTTACGATAATCGCGGTTGAAAAAGGCGATAAAGTTTTCCGCCAGATAGCGCTTATCTTCTTTGTTCAGTGAGCCGACAATACCGCAGTCGATGCCGATATACTGCGGATCTTCCGGATGCTCGTAGCTGACGAATATGTTGCCAGGATGCATATCGGCATGGAAGAAGCTGTCGCGGAACACCTGGGTGAAGAAGACCTGCACGCCCCGCTCCGCCAGCAGCTGCATATTGGTGCCCTGGGCCTCCAGCGCCTCCACATCGGACACCGGGATACCGTAAATGCGCTCCATTACCATCATGCTTTCGCTGCAGTAGTCGGGGTACACCTCCGGCACGTACAGCATCGGGCTGTCTTCGAAATTACGCCGCAGCTGAATAGCGTTGGCGGATTCCCGCAGCAGGTTCAGCTCATCCAGCAGCGTTTTTTCATATTCACGAACTACCTCCTGCGGGCGCAGACGACGACCGTCAGGCAGCAGACGCGGTACCCAGCGCGCCAGGCGGTAGATGAGCTTCATGTCCGCTTTAATGATCGGCAAAATATCCGGGCGGATAACCTTGATCACCACCTCTTTGCCATTCTCTTTCAGACGCGCGGTATGCACCTGGGCGATGGACGCCGAGGCTAACGGCTCAACGGAGAAATCATCAAACCAGGCCTCGACCGGCAGCCCCCCCATCGCTTTCTCTATCTGCTGCTGCGCGAGCTTCCCTTCAAAGGGCGCCACGCGGTCCTGCAACAGCGCCAGCTGATCGGCAATATGCGGCGGAAAGAGATCCCGGCGGGTGGAAAGCATCTGGCCGAATTTTATCCACACCGGCCCCAGCTCCTGGAGCGCCAGCCGAAGGCGGGCGCCAAGAGGCTGATCCTGATGGCGGTTTGGCATCCAGAACAGCATCCGCCGCCAGATACGCAGCGGCAGCGTGATGCGCATTTTGGGGATGAGCTCATCGAGCCCGTAGCTCAAAAAGGTGTGGATGATGAAATACAGGCGCCGTAATTCTCCTGGCGTCATTTGCCCTCCAGCGTTTCCAGCCGTTTTTCCAGTGCGGCCAGCGCGCGCTCAATAGCCGTTGTCTCTTCAGCAAACCAGGCCAGCTCCAGCGGCCCCGGCGCCAGGCGCCACTCTTCAGTGATCGCTTCCGCGACATAGCGCTGCTGGCGCTCTGCGCCCTTCAGCAGAAACTGAGCGCCGCCGCGCAGGACTTTACCGACGCCTTCGGCCACAATATCGCCGGTATAGGGCGCCAGCAGTTCAGCGGGATCAAACTCTGCCAGGTCGCACAGGGAGACCATATTCTGCACCACCTGCAGATCGCCCTGCACTTCCAGATCACCGCTGCGAATAAGCGCCGTGAGCTGCTGACGATTGCGCAGTTTTGGCAGCACGCTGAGCCGGGTAATCACGGTGCAATCGGCCTCTCCGTCCCAGGCGCTCAGGACGTCAACCTGGCGTTCGCTGAATACCAGCACCACGGGCGTGGCGAAATCCTGCAGCTGGACCCGCAATACCTTGCCCAGCAGGCGCTGGCGAGCGGGTTTAAGCGCTTTGTCGCGCCAGAGGAAAGTATTCAGCGCCGTTTCAATGCCAGCGGTAACCAGGGGTGTGAAAGGCATAGCGTCCCTCCTGTCAGAACTTGTAACCGCGATGCAAAGCAACGATACCCGCCGTCAGGTTGTAGTAATCCACGTTTTCGAAGCCCGCATCCTGCATCATCCCTTTCAGGGTTTCCTGGTCCGGATGCATACGAATAGATTCCGCCAGGTAGCGATAGCTGTCGCCATCCTTTGCCACCAGCTCGCCCACCTTCGGCAGGATATGGAAGGAGTAAGCGTCGTAGGCTTTGCTCAGCGGTTCGATAATGGGTTTAGAAAACTCCAGCACCAGCAGACGTCCGCCCGGCTTCAGCACGCGGTACATCGAACGCAGCGCTTTCTCTTTGTCGGTCACGTTACGCAGACCGAAAGAGATGGTGATGCAGTCAAAGGTATTATCAGCAAAAGGCAGGGCTTCCGCGTTGGCCTGAACATACTCAACGTTGCCTACGATGCCGATATTGCGCAGCTTTTCGCGGCCCATTTTGAGCATAGAATCATTGATATCAGCAAGCATGACGCGGCCGGTTTCCCCTACCAGGCGGGAGAACTTGGCCGTCAAATCACCGGTACCACCAGCCAGATCCAGCACGGTCTGCCCGCGACGTACGCCGCTGCAGTCGATGGTGAAACGCTTCCACAAACGATGGATCCCAAACGACATCAAGTCGTTCATCACATCATATTTTGCGGCGACAGAATGGAATACATGCGCCACCATATCTGCTTTCTGCTCTTTAGCGACCGTCTGAAAGCCAAAGTGCGTCGTTTCTTGTGAATCCTCAACCATCTCTATGCCTGCTTGCTTTTCAAGAAAATGTTCACTGAGTGTATCAGACTCAGCGCATTTCCCATACGTTTCAGCGTGGCGGAGCCGCCTCCCGGCTACGCACCGTCTCGGCAGAGTCGGGTGAAAATGCGTCATTTTCCGGCAGGTTATCCTCATCTTCGAGACGATATTGCTCGTCCTGAGCCGTAGCTTGTTCGACTAAATCAGGATTAATCCCGCGCTTGACCTCCACGCCCAGGCCGCGAAAGGCCTCCGCCTGGGCCAGCAGATTACCACGCCCGGAAGCGAGCTTTTTCATCGCCTGGCGATAGCTCTCTTGCGCCTTATCCAGACTCTGGCCGATGGCGGACATATCATCCACAAACAGGCGCATTTTGTCGTAAAGGCGCCCCGCCCGCTCGGCAATCTTCTGCGCGTTACGACTCTGGTGCTCATAGCGCCACAGATTGGCGATAGTGCGCAGGGCTACCAGCAGCGTCGTCGGGCTAACCAGCATAATATTATTTTGCAGCGCCTCGCTGATGAGCTCAGGCTGGCGATCGATGGCCAGCAGGAACGCCGGCTCAACGGGAATAAACATCAGCACATAGTCGAGCGAGCGCAGGCCAGGCAGCTGTTGATAATCCTTGCGTCCCAGCAGGCGAATATGGTTTCGCACCGAGGCAAGGTGTTCCTGCAGCGCGACTTCGCGGGTGTAGTCGTCTTCGGCGTTGAAATAGCGCTCATAGGCGACCAGGGTCATTTTGGCGTCGATCACCACGTCCTTACCCTGCGGCAGGCGCACGATAACGTCCGGCTGCATCCGCGAGCGGTTGTCGGTCTCAATACTGACCTGAGTCTGGTACTCATAGCCTTCGCGCAGGCCGGAGGCCTCCAGCACGCGGGTTAAGACCACTTCCCCCCAGTTGCCCTGAGTTTTGTTATCCCCCTTCAGCGCTTTGGTCAGGTTCAGCGCCTCCTGTGCCATCTGCGCGTTCAACTGCTGCAGATTGCGGATCTCATGCGCCAGGGTATGTCTTTCACGCGCCTCCTGGCCAAAGCTCTCCTGCACCTGGCGGCGGAACCCGTCCAGCTGTTCGCGTAGCGGCGTCAGCAGGCCATGCAGGCTCTGGCGGTTTTGCTCATCGACCCGCCGGTTGCTGTGTTCGAAAATACGGTTGGCGAGGTTTTCAAACTGCTCGCTAAGGCGCTGCTCGCTGTTCATCATCTGGCGGATCTTATCTTCCGCATGCAGCTGGGTGGATTCGAGCCGGGTGGTGACCTCACGGAGATCGGCCTCGAGCGAGGTATTGATATCCCGTAGGCTGCGCAGCTCGTTGTTCAGCAGCTCACACTCCTCACGCCAGTGGGCCTCCTGCGCCAGTTGCTGGCGGGCGGCGCTCAGCTCAATATCCAACTCTCGCCGTTCCTCGATGAGATCGGCCCGAATTTGATCGGCACGCGCTTTGGTCGCCAGCCAGCCGACCATTAACCCGGCTGCCAGTGCGATAACCGCGCTGATAATAATGGAGAGATCCACGACGCCCCCTGCGATAACCTGATGACACAAAATAGAATTGTGCTGTACAAACGTCCAGTTTAAAAGGAATTTCCTGCGAGAGGCGACGCAAAAAAGAAAGGCCGGAGGATCCGGCCTGACAGGGAAAGAGTTGAATTACAGCAGACGACGCGCCGCTTCCACGACGATTTTCACCGCGTGGCTTTCGGTTTGCTTCATGGTTTCGGCGTTAGGGATCTCTTGCTGGGTACGGTTCACGATAACCCCAGCCACCATCCCGGCGCGCAGGCCCTGGCTGGCGCACATGGTCAGCAGCGTGGCGGATTCCATTTCATAGTTCATCACGCCCATTGCCTGCCACTCTTCCATTGAGCCCTTGAAGCGGCTCACGACGCGGCCGGAGAAGGTGTCGTAACGCTCCTGGCCCGGGTAGAAGGTATCCGAGGAAGCGGTTACGCCGATATGGGTGGTGGCGCCGATTGATTTCGCCGCTTCCACCAGCGCGGTGGTACAGGCGAAGTCTGCGACGGCCGGGAACTCCATCGGCGCGAAGTGCAGGCTGGCGCCGTCCAGACGAACGGAGGCGGTAGTCACCAGCACATCGCCAACGTTAATGTGCGGTTGAATCGCGCCGGTGGTGCCGATACGCAGGAAGGTACGCACCCCCAGCTGCGCCAGCTCTTCCACGGCGATGGAAGTCGACGGGCCGCCGATGCCGGTAGAGCAGACGATCACTGGTTTGCCGTCCAGCTCCGCGCGCCAGGAGGTAAATTCGCGGTGAGATGCCAGCTTAACCGGCTTATCCATCAGCGCGGCGATCTTTTCCACACGCTCCGGATCGCCAGGGACGATAGCCAGCGTAGCCCCTTGTAAATCGTTCTTGGTGAGGCCGAGATGAAAAACATCAGACTTGGACATAAAAAACTCCTCTGTGGGTCGAATTATCAGCAGAAGCAAAACGGTACTGTACAGAAGCCCCTGGCAATATTTTGTGATGATAGTCACCAAGACCAATAATGATTGCAGTTGTTTTTCAGTAAATAGTGATACACATCACATTAACAAGTTATATTCATCATCACAGAACAAAAGATAGCCGCTTTCAGGCACTGTGCTTTATTACCGCCCGAACTAAAGGTAAAGGGTCTATAGTTACTGATGCGCTAATAAATAAGGGTACGGAGAATACCATGACCACCACCAAGCAACCTGGATTCGCACCTGCAGCTTCACCACACGCCGCAACCGCCGTTCATACGCCGGAAGAGCATATTATCGCCGGAGAGACGTCGATTCCCTCTCAGGGTGAAAACATGCCGGCCTACCACGCCCGCCCGAAAAACGTCGATGGCCCACTGCCGATTGTTATCGTGGTACAGGAAATTTTCGGCGTGCATGAGCACATTCGCGATCTTTGTCGCCGCCTGGCACAGGAAGGCTATCTGGCTATCGCGCCTGAATTATACTTCCGTCAGGGCGATCCGAATGAGTACCACGATATCCCGACCCTGTTCAAAGAGCTGGTCAGCAAGGTGCCGGACGCGCAGGTGCTGGCGGATCTCGACCACGTCGCCAGCTGGGCGGCGCGCCACGGCGGCGATGCCCATCGTCTGCTGATCACCGGCTTCTGCTGGGGCGGACGCATTACCTGGCTGTATGCCGCGCATAACCCGCAGCTTAAAGCGGCAGTGGCCTGGTACGGTAAGCTGGTGGGAGAAAAATCACTGAATTCGCCGAAGCACCCGGTAGATATCGCCGTCGATCTCAACGCCCCGGTGCTTGGTCTGTACGGCGCTAAAGACGCCAGCATTCCGCAGGACACCGTCGAGACTATGCGTCAGGCGCTGCGGGCAGCCAACGCCACGGCGGAAATCGTGGTATATCCCGAAGCCGATCATGCCTTTAACGCCGACTATCGCGCCAGCTATCATGAAGAGTCAGCCAAAGACGGCTGGCAGCGGATGCTCGCCTGGTTTGCTCAGTATGGCGGTAAAAAAGGGTAATCGCCCTAAGCATGAAAAAAGGAGGCAAATGCCTCCTTTTTGATTTTTCGCGTAACGATTAGGCGGACTGGCGCAGATTTCGCGCCGCTTGCACCATATTCGCCAGCGCGGCGCGGGTTTCCGGCCAGCCGCGAGTTTTCAGGCCGCAGTCCGGGTTAACCCACAGTCGCTCCACCGGGATACGCTGCGCGGCTTTCTTCAGCAGCGCTTCGATCCACTCCACGCTCGGCACGTTTGGCGAGTGAATATCATATACTCCCGGCCCGATCTCATTGGGGTACTCGAACGCTTCGAACGACTCCAGCAGCTCCATATCGGACCGCGAGGTTTCAATGGTGATCACGTCAGCGTCCAGCGCGGCAATGGAGTCCATGATGTCATTGAACTCGCAATAGCACATGTGAGTATGGATCTGCGTGTCGTCTTTGGCGACCGCAGCATTAAGGCGGAAGGCTTCCACACCCCACTGCAGATAGGCATCCCAGTCGCTGCGCTTCAGCGGTAACCCTTCGCGCAGCGCCGGCTCATCAATCTGGATGATGCCGATCCCCGCCGCCTCCAGATCCGCCACTTCATCACGCAGGGCCAGCGCAATCTGTTTCGCGATGGTTTCACGGCTGACATCCTCCCGCGGGAAGGACCAGCACAGAATGGTCACCGGTCCAGTGAGCATCCCTTTCACCGGCTTGTCGGTCAGCGACTGCGCATACTTCGCCCAGTCGACGGTGATCGCCTGCGGACGGCTGACGTCGCCGATCACCACCGGCGGCTTCACGCAGCGGGAACCATAGCTCTGCACCCAGCCGTTTTGCGTGAAGATAAAACCGTCCAGATGTTCGCCGAAGTATTCCACCATGTCGTTCCGCTCGGCCTCCCCGTGCACCAGTACGTCTAAACCTAACCGCTCCTGCTCGACGATCGCCTGCTTAATATGTTCCGCAATCCCCGTCCGATAATGACTGGCGTCAAGGTTACCCTTTTTGAAGTCCAGGCGCAGGCCGCGGATCTCGGTCGTTTGCGGGAATGACCCGATGGTGGTGGTCGGCCATTTCGGCAGGTTAAAGCGCTGGCGCTGTGCCTGCGCGCGAACCTCATAGGGGCTGGCGCGCTGGCTGTCCTGAGCAGTGATCGCCGCCAGCCGTTTTTCCACCTCCGCGTTGTGCACGCGGGTCGAATGGCGACGGGCCTGGATTGGCGCGCTCCACTCGGTAATCGCCGCCGTATCGCCGCTGTTCAGCGCATCGCGCAGCAGCGCCAGCTCACCGCATTTCTGCAGCGCGAAGGCAAACCAGCTCTTCACTTCCGCATCAAGGCGCGTCTCCACGCTCAGATCGATCGGGCTATGCAGCAGAGAGCAGGATGACGCGACCCATAGCTCGCGCTTACCGACGAGGTCTTTAATTTGCGCATACTTTTCGGTGAGATCGGCGCGCCAGACGTTACGCCCATTGATCAAGCCCGCGGACAGCAGCCAGTCGGCCGGCAGGCGGTTGTGCAGTTCGGCAACATCATCTTTGCCGTGCACCAGATCGACGTGCAACCCCTGGACCGGTAGCGCAGCAATGGTCGCGAGATTGTCGCTAACGCCTTCAAAATAGGTAGTCAGCAGCAGCTTCACCTGGCCCTGCAGGGCGTCATAAGCCGGTTGAAAGGCCTCCAGCCACGCTGGCGGCAGCTCCAGCACCAGCGCCGGTTCATCAATCTGCACCCAATCGATGCCGCGCTTCGCCAGTTCGGCCAGCACCTGCTGGTAAACCGGCAGGATGGCATTCAGCAGGGTCAGGCGGTCAAACGGTTCACCTTTCACTTTACCCAGCCACAGATAGGTTACCGGCCCCAGCAGCACGGGCTTGATCTTGTGGCCCAGCGCCAGCGCTTCGTCTACTTCATCCAGCAGTTGGGTCCAGCTCAGTTTGAACTGCTGGCCCTTCACGAACTCCGGCACCATATAGTGATAGTTGGTGTTAAACCATTTGGTCATTTCCGCAGCGGCGGCCGGTTCGCCAGTCGGCGCGCGGCCGCGGCCAATGCGGAACAGGGTATCGATGTCGATGGATCCGTCTTTGTTCTGATGACGAGCCGGCACGTTGCCAAGCAGCAGGCTGGTAGTCAGAACATGGTCGTACCAGGCGAAATCCCCCACCGGCAGCAGATCAACGCCCGCCTGTTTCTGCTGCTCCCAGTGACGGGCGCGCAGCTCACGGCCTACCGCCAGCAGTTCCTCGCGAGTGGCGTTGCCCGCCCAGTAGCTCTCTTGCGCTTTTTTCAGCTCGCGGCGCAGGCCAACGCGAGGAAAACCGAGGGTGTGGTTAATAATTGTCATTTTTGTTCCTCTCTTATTTCATTGAATCTGAAGAAAAAATCTCAATAGTTCGGCTTGCAGGAAGGCGGCAACGATGCGCATCCCCAGGAGCTTACTGAAGGAAGTGACTGGGGTAAGCAAGGCAGCCAACGCATCTGCAAGTCGAAATATGACGAGTTTTAGACGTCCAGATGTTTACACATCCATAATTGACAGTTACTGTATATTCCTCAAGCGCAAATTGCTCATGGCGAAGTGAAGGACTTTCATGATCGAAATTAAACATCTGAAAACGCTGCAAGCGTTGCGGAACAGCGGTTCACTGGCGGGTGCGGCAGCGGCCCTGCACCAGACCCAGTCCGCCTTGTCTCACCAGTTCAGCGATCTGGAACAGCGCCTTGGCTTTCGTCTCTTTGTGCGTAAGAGCCAGCCGCTGCGTTTTACGCCTCAGGGGGAAATCCTCTTACAGCTGGCCAACCAGGTGCTGCCGCAGATCGCTCGCGCCCTGCAGGACTGTAACGAACCACAGCAGACCCGGCTGAGGCTGGCTATCGAATGTCACAGCTGTATTCAGTGGCTGACGCCGGCGCTGGAGAATTTCCGCGCCCGCTGGCCACATGTGGAGGTCGACTTCCATTCCGGCGTCACCTTCGACCCACAGCCTGCGCTGCAGCAGGGTGAACTGGATCTGGTGATGACCTCCGATATTCTGCCGCGCAGCGGCCTGCACTACTCGCCGATGTTTGATTTTGAGGTGCGTCTGGTGCTGGCGCCCGAGCATCCGTTAGCTATGAAGACGCTGGTTACCCCGGAGGATCTGGCCGCGGAAACGCTGTTGATTTATCCCGTGCAGCGCGGGCGCCTCGATATCTGGCGCCACTTCCTGCAGCCGGCCGGCATCAGCCCGCAGCTGAAAAGCGTCGATAACACGCTGTTGTTGATCCAGATGGTGGCTGCCCGGATGGGCATCGCCGCGCTGCCGCACTGGGTGGTGGAAAGCTTTGAACGCCAGGGCCTGGTGGTCACCAAAACCCTGGGTGAGGGATTATGGAGCCGGTTGTACGCGGCCGTTCGCGATGGCGAACAGCGTCAACCGGTCACCGAAGCGTTTATTCGCTCTGCGCGGAACCACGCCTGCGATCATCTGCCGTTTGTCCGGAGTGCGGAGCGACCCAGCGGCGATGGACCCACAGCGAGGCCAGGATCACCAACGCTCCGCTAATAAAGCTCGGCCAGTGCGGCTGCTCCTGCCAGATGGCAAGGTTAACCAGCAGCCCGGCGGGGACATGGACGTTATTCATGATCCCCAGCGTGCCGGCATCCACCTGGGTGGCGCCATAGTTCCACATAAAGTAACCCAGCCCGGAAGCCACCACGCCGAGCCACACCAGCACGCTCCACTGCAGCGTGGTGGTCGGCAGCTTCTGGGCGTTGCCGAGCATAAACCACGCCGCCACCGCCACGATAAAGGCCCCGACATAGAACCAGGCAAAGGCATTGTGCTGCGGCATCGGACGCACCTCCATCAGACGCTTATACCCCACCATACCGATGGCGAAGCAGAGGTTTGACAGCTGTACCAGTAACAGCCCGGTCCAGAAATGATCGCTGACTTTGTCATAGCGGATAATCGCCGCCCCCAGCACCGCCAGCGCGGCACTCAGCAGATAGCCCCAGCGCAGCTTACGTCCGCTGAGCAGGTCGTAGATCAGCGTGATATACAGGGGAGTAAACACGGTAAACAGCAGAAATTCCGAGACCGTCAGATAGAGATAGGCGCGGAAAGCCAGCAGGTACATGATGCCTAGCTGCATCGCGCCCACCAGCATATAGAGCACGATCGTGCGCGGAGACTGGCCGCGCGTGCGCAGGAAAGGCAGGAACACTAGCGCCGCCAGGCCCACGCGCATCAGCACCGAAAAATAGCTGTCGACGCTACCGGCCAGGTATTCGCCAATCAGGCTAAAAGAAAAGGCCCACAGGATAGTGGTGATAATTAACAGCGCCACAATGGTCGTCTCGTTGGATAAAGAACAGGCATTGTAGCGAAGAGTCAGGTTGACGACTGGACACTTATTCGCCAGTCGTCAATCTTTTTCAGTCGAGGTATAGCTTACGCAGGTAGTGCGGGACAGCATCGTCGGCGTTACTGCCGATCACTTCCAGTTCCGGATGCAGATCCTTCAGCCGCTGGTGGGCGTTGGCCATGATGCAGCCTTTGCCAGCCATCGACAGCATCTCAGCGTCGTTCATACCGTCGCCGAAGGCGATGCAATCGGAAAGAGTGTAGCCGAGCATCTTCGCCACCGCCTCCAGCGCATGCCCCTTCGATACCCCACCCGCCATGACTTCCAGGCAGGTTAAGGTGGAGAAGCTGACGTTCACCCGATCGCCCCAGCGGGCGTTCATCGCCTGCTCCAGCGGCAGCAGATGCTCATGATCCTCGCAGGTAAAGAATACTTTGCTGATCCCCTGCGGATCCAGTTCGCCCGGCTCATACAGCTTGTAGTTAAACACCGCCTCCTTGAAGAAGCGCATCTCTTCCGGACGATGGCGGTTCATATACCACTCGTCTTCCCGATAAACGTTAGTGACGATTTTCGGGTCGTTACGCACGATCTCAAACAGGTCGGCGGCAATATCGCGATCGAGGTTATGGGCAAAGATTTGCTGACCATCGCTATCGTGAACGCGAGCGCCGTTAGAGGTGATCATGTACGACCGGATGCCGAGATTATCGCGGATTTGCCCGACGTCGATGTAGTGACGGCCGGTGGCGAAGACGAAATTGATCCCACGGGCGGTAAGCAGCTTTAGCGTCTCTTTGGCATACGGGGTCAGGAAATGATCGGGAGAAAGCAGCGTGCCGTCTAAATCAGACGCAACAACCTGGTACATAAAAAAGTTAACCTCTAAGCAGGGCGACGAGCGTTATCGTCGGATTAAGTATGTCGATTGAAAAACTCGACGATGGCATTGAGCGCGACTGAGCGCATAGCGTCCTTTTCAAAAAGGATCTCATGATATGCCCCTTCAATGACGAGCGGCTTACCGCCCTCACAGGGATGGCCGGCAGCGGCCCGTAATTCGCAATAGCGGTCGTGCATCAGATTATCGACCACCCGCTCCTCCTCCGCCTGTAAAAGCAGCGTCGGGGCGGTATCTTTTTCCACATTCGCCAGCACTTCGTCGCCGGCCAGCATGCCCTCACGCACCCAGTGCCAGGTCGGACCGCCGACCTGCAGCCGCGGCTCATCGGCATAGAAGCGCAGGTTGCGACGATAGCGTTGCCGACTGTGCGTCAGCACGTTAACGGCAAAAGGCAGCGCCCGCCAGCGCCCGGTGCCGATAGCATACTCTTCGCGAATGCGCTGATGGCCCTCAGCCCAGTCGAGAATATGGCGCACCATCCAGTCCGGCAGCCGAATGATAATCCCGAACATCGGCGCGCAGAGCGCTATTGCATCGCAATGCGCCCGGTAACGTTGCAGAAAAAGCGTGGCAATCGCTCCGCCCATAGAATGGGCAAGGATAAACCGTTTTCGCCAGTGTCCAGGAACCACCTGCTGCTGCCAGAGCGCGGCCAGGTCATCAACATAGTCGCTGAAGTTAACCACGTGTCCGCGGTGGGTATCTGAGAGCAGGCGGCCCGAGCGTCCCTGCCCGCGATGGTCAATGATCATCACGTCAAAGCCGCAGTGAAAGAGATCGTAGGCCACTTCAGCATACTTCACGTAGCTTTCAATGCGCCCGGGGCAAATCAACACCAGACGATCGTTATGTTGCGCGCAAAAGCGGACAAAGCGTACCGGTACATCGTCGACGCCTTTAAATTCAGCTTCTTCGCGCTGTCGCCAGAAATCCGTCAGCGGCCCCATGCTAAAGGCCGCAAACGCGTTTTCTCGTGTTTCCCAGTCCTTTTTCTGCCCAAACATCGGGTTTACACCCCTGTTAACCGCTGAAAATCGTTTTTTTACCGTGTATCACACAATGCTGACACAATAGCGTATTGTGGCATAAAAACAGACAATCAGGGAGTTTCTCATGACCATTGAGTGGTGGTTCGCCTACCTGCTGACATCAATTATTCTCAGCCTGTCGCCGGGTTCCGGAGCGATTAATACCATGACCACCTCCATTAACCACGGATACCGCGGCGCGGCGGCGTCGATTGCCGGTTTGCAGACCGGGCTGGCCATTCATATCGTGCTGGTTGGCGTTGGTCTCGGCACTCTCTTCTCCCGCTCGGTGCTGGCCTTTGAGGTGCTAAAATGGGCCGGCGCCGCCTACCTGATCTGGCTGGGTATCCAGCAATGGCGGGCGGCAGGGGCGATCGACCTGAATACGCTGGCGAAGGCGCAGACGCGCGGCAAACTGTTCCAGCGCGCGGTGTTCGTAAATCTCACCAATCCCAAAAGCATTGTTTTTCTGGCCGCCCTGTTTCCGCAGTTTATCCTGCCGCACCAGCCGCAGGTGATGCAATATCTCGTTCTGGGCGTCACCACCATCGTCGTCGATATCATTGTGATGATTGGCTATGCGACCCTGGCGCAGCGCATTTCCGCATGGATCAAAGGGCCAAAGCAGATGAAGGCGTTGAACAAAGTCTTTGGTTCACTGTTTATGCTGGTCGGGGCGCTGCTCGCCTCCGCCCGCCATGCCTGAATCATGGAATCTCGCTCGCAAAGAGAGGTTCGCGAGGTGAACGACGCTTTCTCTCTGCGCGAGCCGGCGCGCAAAGTGGGTAATTAATTTTTTTGCCCGCTGTCGGCGCTGAACCCGCCGTGCCAGGATGCCGCCAGATACGTGATTCATGGATGAACGGCAATGGCGGAAACGGCGACCCCTCATGATGCGGTATTTAAAACTTTTCTCTCACGGGTAGAGACGGCGCGCGATTTTATCGAGCTCCACCTGCCTCCGTCGTTAACACAGATCTGCAAACTGGACACCCTGCGTCTGGAATCCGGCAGCTTTCTTGAAGACGATCTCAGGCCTTACTACAGCGATATCCTATATTCGCTGGAAACCACCCGCGGTGCGGGCTATGTCCATGTTCTGATCGAGCACCAGAGCGCACCCGATAAGCTGATGGCCTTTCGCTTAATGCGCTATGCCGTCGCCGCCATGCAGCGGCACCTGGAGAGCGGCCATAAAACGCTGCCTCTGGTTATCCCTATTCTCTTCTATCAGGGACGACGCAGCCCCTATCCCTGGTCGATGCGCTGGCTGGATAATTTTGCCGATCCTGAGACCGCCAGCCAGCTGTATAGCGGGTCGTTTCCGCTGGTCGATATCACGGTGATCCCCGACGACGACATCATGCAGCACCGCAGCATGGCAGCCCTGACGCTGGTGCAAAAGCACATCCGCCAGCGCGATATGGCGCAATTGCTGGATAAGTTGACCCACCTCTTAATGCTGGAGCAGATGAGCGGACAACAAATCACCGTATTGGTAAACTATATGGCTCAGGCAGGGGATGCCGAAGATACTCGGACACTCTTGTACGGGCTGGCACAGCGCGTGCCGCAGCATGGAGGATTACTGATGACGCTGGCGGAAACATGGCTTGCAGAAGGTATGGAGAAAGGCATCAGGGAAGGCGTACAGCAAGGCATAAAAGAAGGGAAACACCAGGCTCTGGTGCAGGTTGCCGAAGCGATGCGCAGTCGCGGTATTGATGACCAGGCGATTATGGAAATGACCGGTCTGTCTGAAGACGAGCTGCAGCGGCTTCGCCACTGATACTTTCCCACCCGGAAAACAACCGGGTAGGAAACAGCATGCCGGTTAACGCGAGATAATCAGGTGGATGCCGAAGCCCGCAAACAGCGTACCGGCGATACCGTCGATCCACTTCGCCATCCGCTGATAGCCGCGGCGCATCCCCGGCAGGGCGAACAGGCTGGCAACCACCATAAACCAGGCCAGCGTCTCAACGATAATCAGCAGGAAAATGCCCCAGCGCGCGCCGGCGCCGACGCTGTCACCCACGAACAGCGAAAACACCGAGCCGAAGTAGATAATCGCTTTCGGATTCGCCAGATTGGTCAGCAATCCCTTCACGAAGCTGCGTCCGCTGCGGGCCAGCTCCACCTGCGGCTCCGCCGAGGCCACCGTCTCTTTTTTCAGCGCGCCACGCAGCATCTGGTAGCCCATCCAGCATAGATACAGGCCCCCGCCGACCATTATAATGTTATGCAGCCACGCCATCCGGGCGAGGATCAGGTTCAGGCCGAGCAGCGCCACTCCCGCCCAGACCATGACGCCGCAGGTGATCCCCAGCACACCCATCATCGCCTCTCTGCGCGAGCGGCTGATGGCCGTTTGTGAGACAAAGAAAAAGTCCGGCCCCGGGCTCATCAGCGCAATGATATGCACCAGCGCCACGGTGAGGAAAAGCATCAGCATAGTTAACTCGCAGGAAAATAATGAAGAGAGAAACTATTCTGGCACTTTTTCAGCCAGCTGACTACTCATCGTCGCCATCAACATGCGCCCGGATCAGCGCCATAAACGGCTTCCCGAAACGCTCGAGCTTGCGTGTCCCCACGCCGTTGACGCTGAGCATTTCTCCGGCGGTCAGCGGCGATTGTTCGGCCATCTCGATAAGCGTCGCGTCGTTGAAGACCACATATGGCGGGATGTTCTCTTCGTCGGCGATCGCTTTACGTAATTTGCGCAGCTTGGCGAACAGTTTACGGTCGTAATTGCCGCCAAAGGATTTCTGCATCGCCTTTGGCTTCAGCGCCACGATACGCGGCACGGCGAGCTGCAGCGGCACTTCGCCACGCAGCACCGGTCGCGCGGCTTCGGTCAGCTGCAGCGCGGAGTGCTGGGCGATATTCTGCGTCACCAGCCCAAGGTGGATCAGCTGGCGGATCACGCTCACCCAGTGCTCGTGACTTTGCTCCCGGCCGATACCGTAAACCGGCAGCTTATCGTGGCCCATCTCTCGGATGCGCTGGTTGTTGGCCCCGCGCAGGACCTCCACCACGTAACCCATTCCGAAGCGTTGATTGACCCGGTAAATCGTTGAAAGCGCCTTGCGGGCGTCCATTAAGCCATCGTACTGCTTTGGCGGGTCAAGACAGATATCGCAGTTGCCGCACGGCTCCTGACGCCCTTCGCCAAAATAGTTCAGCAGCACCAGACGGCGACAGGTCTGCGCTTCGGCAAACGCCCCCATCGCATTCAGCTTATGCCGTTCGATATCCTGTAGCGGCCCGGCGGGTTTTTCTTCCAGACAGCGGCGCAGCCACGCCATATCCGCCGGATCGTAAAACAGCATCGCTTCCGCCGGCAGGCCATCACGCCCGGCGCGGCCGGTCTCCTGATAGTAGGATTCAATATTGCGCGGAATATCAAAATGCACCACAAAGCGGACGTTCGGCTTGTTAATGCCCATCCCGAAGGCCACCGTCGCCACCACGATCTGCAGATCGTCGCGCTGGAATTTCTCCTGCACCTCGGCGCGCACGTCGTTTTCCAGACCGGCATGGTAAGCCGCCGCGCTAATACCGCGGCTTTGCAGCCTGGCGGCGGTGTCTTCCACTTTCGAACGGCTGTTGCAGTAGATAATGCCCGATTTGCCGCGCTGATCCTGAACGTAGCGCATCAGCTGATCGAGCGGCTTGAATTTCTCCATCAGCATATAGCGGATGTTTGGCCGGTCGAAGCTGCTGACCTGAATCAGCGGATCGTTAAGCCCCAGCAGGCGGACGATATCGCGGCGGGTGGTATCATCGGCGGTGGCGGTCAACGCCATAAACGGGATCTGCGGCATCCGCTGACGCAGCTGGCCCAGCGCGGCATATTCCGGACGGAAGTCATGGCCCCACTGCGAGATACAGTGCGCCTCGTCTACCGCCAGCATCGCCAGGTTCCAGTTCGCCAGATGCTCAAGAAAGTTATCCAGCATCAGCCGTTCCGGCGCGATATACAGCAGACGAACCTGCCCGCTGCGGCAGCCGGCCATCACCTCCTGCTGCTGCTCGCGGCTTTGTGTCGAGTTCAGACAAGCCGCCGCCACGCCGTTGGCCAGCAGCTGATCGACCTGGTCCTTCATCAGCGAGATCAGCGGTGAGACCACGACCGTCAGACCGCCCATGACCAGCGCCGGCACCTGATAGCACAGCGACTTGCCGCCACCGGTCGGCATGACCACCAGGCAGTCCCGGCCTTCGAGCGCCGTCTCGATAATCGTTTCCTGGCCAGGACGGAACTGCTGGTAGCCGAAGGTCTCTTGTAAAACCTGCTTAGCCAGCGATTCCTGATTTAATACTTCCGCCTGTGCCACGTTGACCCCATTTGCCTGAAAAGAAAACAGGCGCTATTTTCAGCGCCTGCGAGCCAGAGTGCAACGATTAAAACAGATCGTTGAGCATTAGCCCGACGCCGACGCGCGTTTGGTTAAAGTTATAGTCGATAAGCGACTCGCCATAGCCGCTGTAGATCTGCGTATAGGCGCGAACATGTTTGGTAATGGGATAGCTCACGCCAAGTTCCGCCCCGCCGTAGCCGGTGTTCCAGTTGTATTGCCCCTGCGCGCTGAGGATCGCCTCTCCCAGCTGGTAGCCCACCTTCAGCCGGTAATAGCCCATATATTTGGTGATATCCGGGTTATCATCGGTGTTGCCCACCACATACCAGGGCTTCACTTCCACCAGCCAGTTACCGTTTTGCGCCATCAGGCGGGCATAAAGCCGATTCCAGCTGCGCGAGGTGGGGTCGGAACGCCCATTCGAGTCGTGGTTATACCCCATCTCGATATCGCGCAGCGTCCAGCCGGCAAACTGGTAGTCGGTCGCAAAGCCCAAAAACAGCTGGGGTTCATAATTGGTTTCGCGAAACGGCGCCGACTCTTTGCTGTTAGAGAGCTGCCACCAGGATTTCTGGGTATAGGACGCGCCCAGCAGCGAATTATCGCCCAGGATACCGCGCCACAGCGGGAACGCCAGGCTTAGCTGAAACTTCACTTCATCTTTACGGGCATTTTCGGCCCAGTCATAGCTGCGGATCGCCTCTTTATTGAGGTCGCTGGTCCACGTATAGAGCAGATAGTTGCTCTCATAAGGGTAGAGCAGGAAAGGATTATCATGGTCCTGGAGCAGGTTGGCGATAATGCTGCCGCGCACTGCCGGTTTGTCGTGTACCGACGCGTCCTGCGCCATAACACCGGCCGGTAGCGCGCACAGCGCCACCAGGCAGGCCAAAGAGATACGCATGCTGGTCTCCTGAAAAATAGTTTTTATTTTTGTTTAACCTGAAGCCATTCTACCTGTTTATTAATCACCTGCCCCCTAATCCGCTCCGAAAGTGGAAATCAATATTTTAGAAGCATAAAATCAACATTTTATTAACGAATGGAACCGGTGTTATGTCTGAACTTACTGCCGAAGCAGCCCTGAAACTGGTAGGGGAGATTTTCGTCTATCACATGCCGTTTAACCGCGCCCTCGGTCTCGAACTGGAACGCTACGAAAAAGCGTTTGCCCAGCTTAGCTTTAATAATCAGCCGATGATGGTCGGCAACTGGGCGCAAAGCATTCTGCATGGCGGGGTGATCGCCTCCGCGCTGGACGTTGCCGCTGGCCTGGTCTGCGTCGGCAGTACCCTTACCCGCCATGACACCATCAACGAAGAAGAGTTGCGCCAACGGCTTTCCCGTATGGGAACCATCGACCTGCGCGTGGACTACCTGCGTCCGGGCCGCGGCGAACGTTTTACCGCCACTAGCACCCTGCTGCGCGCCGGCAATAAAGTGGCGGTTGCCCGCGTGGAACTGCATAACGAAGCTCAGGTCTATATTGCCAGCGCAACGGCCACCTATATGGTGGGTTGATTGGCCAAAATCGAGTAACATCACTCTCTTTGGCAATGGATTTTACCGATGGATGCGAAACAGACGCGGTTGGGGATCATTCTGGCCCTCGCCGCCTACTTTATCTGGGGTATCGCGCCAGCGTACTTCAAACTTATCTACTATGTTCCCGCCGATGAAAT
This sequence comes from Klebsiella sp. 64, assembly GCF_018223915.1. NCBI lineage: Bacteria > Pseudomonadati > Pseudomonadota > Gammaproteobacteria > Enterobacterales > Enterobacteriaceae > Klebsiella > Klebsiella sp. 64. The sequence goes on along the minus strand of NZ_JAGRQZ010000009.1, from coordinate 54,825 downwards.
TCTAACCCATCGCGTGATCTGGTCTTTCTTCTTCATGGTGGCGCTCATCAGCGTCAGCCGCCAGTGGCCACAGGTGAAAAAGCTGCTGAAAACGCCGCGCAAGATCTTCCTGCTGGCGCTCTCGGCAGTGCTGGTCGGCGGTAACTGGCTGTTGTTCATCTGGGCGGTGAATAACCACCATATGCTGGAAGCCAGCCTCGGCTACTTTATCAACCCGCTGGTGAATATTTTGTTGGGGATGATTTTCCTCGGCGAACGCTTCCGTCGTCTGCAGTGGCTGGCGGTGCTCCTCGCCTTTTGCGGCGTGCTGGTCCAGCTGTGGACCTTTGGTTCGCTGCCGATAATCGGTCTTGGGCTGGCTTTCAGTTTTGCCTTTTACGGCCTGGTGCGAAAGAAAATTGCTGTCGATGCGCAAACCGGCATGCTGGTGGAAACGCTGTGGCTGCTGCCGGTGGCGGCAATCTGGTTGTTCGGCATCACCGACAGCCCGACCAGCCATATGGGCGAGAACCCCTGGTCGCTCAATCTGCTGCTGATGGCCGCGGGCGTGGTGACCACCATCCCTTTGCTGTGCTTTACCGGGGCGGCAACGCGTCTGCGGCTCTCCACGCTGGGCTTTTTCCAGTACATCGGCCCAACGCTGATGTTCCTGCTGGCGGTGACGTTCTACGGCGAAGTGCCGGGCAAGGATAAAATGGTGACCTTTGGCTTTATCTGGGTCGCGCTGGCGGTGTTTATCGTCGATGCGCTGTATACCCAGCGCCGGTTGCGCAGAGGCTAAGCCTGCATCAGCCAGTAAAGAAGGGAGCCGACGCTCCCTTTTTTTACAGCCAGTTTTTACGCTTGAAGTAGAGATATGGCGCCAGGCCGGCCAGCATCATAAACACGATGGCTCCCGGATAACCAAAGCTCCAGTGTAGTTCCGGCATAAATTCAAAGTTCATCCCGTAGCTGGAGGCCACCAGAGTTGGCGGCAGGAATACCACCGAGACCACCGAGAAGATCTTGATGATGCGGTTCTGCTCGATATTGATAAAACCCATCGCCGCCTGCATCAGGAAGTTCACCTTCTGGAACAGCGATTCGTTGTGCGGCAGCAGAGATTCGATATCGCGCAGGATCTCCCGCGCCTGCTCCAGCTGGCCCGCCGGCAGGCGCGCCTTGCGCACGAGGAAGTTCAGCGCGCGCTGGGTATCCATCAGACAGAGTCGCACCTTCCAGCCGATATCTTCCAGTTCCGCCAGCGTCGACAGCGCTTCGTCGTACTCGTCGCCCTGATGGCCTTCCATAATGACGCGGCTCAGCTTTTCCAGGTCGCTGTAGATGTTTTCAATTTCATCCGCCAGCTGCTCGATTTTGGTCTCGAACAGGTCGAGCAGCAGTTCGTAGGCGTTGCCGTCGACCAGCGTCTGGTTACGCACGCGCATACGGTAGAGGCGGAAAGCGGGTAGTTCGCGCTCGCGCAGCGTGAACAGGCGGCCTTCGCGGATGGTAAACGCCACGGTAGAGTTGCCGGCGTGATCGTCGGCATCTTCAAAAAAGAAGAACGAGTGGATGTGTAACCCGTCTTCATCTTCAAAGAAACGCGCGGAGGCTTCGATATCTTCCAGTTCCGGGCGCGTCGCCAGGTTTTGACCCAGTTCCGTCTGCACGCGGCTTCGCTCATCGTCGTCAGGCTCGACCAGATCGACCCACACCGAGCTGGCGAGGTGTTTGATCTCATCGGCTTCCAGGCGCGTTAAACGATTGTTTTCCAGTTGAAATGCGCTCAGCATGACCGGGACTCCCAATGCAAAAAAATTATCGGACAGTTCGGTGGGCACACAGAAACAAATTGGGTTTCAGACCATTAAGCCTGACTCAGCGCGACGGGAATGGGGCAGGTCGCTGACAACCGCTAAGGCTATCAGCATAAGAGGATAGCCTTAGGAGTTGTTCCTGAATGACAGGAAGTTGAGCCAGCATCTACTGGGTGTGTCCAAGGCGAATGTCCTCTTAGCGTAATCGTGCGCGCATGTTACGCCAGCGCAAAATCGGCGTCAACACGCAACGGAACGCGAAAGCGCAAATCAGGCGCCTTAACGTATAAAGGTAGCAGAATATTACAAAATAATGATATTTTTCTTAAAGTTACACTGCCTCCAGCCGGGCGTAAGCCGCCACCAGCCATTTGATTCCCTGGCCCTGAAAAGCCACCTGCAGTCGGCTGTGCTCGCCGCTGCCTTCGAGGTTGACAATAGTGCCTTCGCCAAACTTCGGATGCCGTACGCGCTGGCCTAACTTGTAGCCGGTATCGCTCTCGGCAATCGGCGCGCCCAGTCGCTGATGGTTTACCGGGCGGCTCACCGTGGCTCGCAGACGCACTTCTTCTACGCACTCCTGCGGCAGCTCGCCGATAAAGCGCGACGGGCGGTGATAAACCTCTTTCCCGTACAGACGGCGGGTTTCCGCATAGGTCAGCGTCAGCTTCTGCATGGCGCGCGTTACGCCGACGTAGGCCAGGCGACGCTCCTCCTCCAGGCGGCCGCCTTCATCAAGGGCCATCTGGCTCGGGAACATCCCTTCTTCGACGCCGACGATGAACACCTGCGGGAACTCCAGCCCTTTCGCCGAGTGCAGGGTCATCAGCTGAACCGCGTCCTGCCAGGTGTCCGCCTGCCCCTCGCCCGCTTCCAGCGCGGCGTGGGAGAGAAACGCCTGCAGCGGCATCAGATCTTCATCTTCTTCGTTGTAGCTGAACTGGCGCGTCGCCGTCACCAACTCCTCTAAGTTTTCAATACGGGTCTGGCCCTTCTCGCCTTTCTCCTGCTCGTACATCGCGCGCAGGCCGGAGTCTTTAATCACCCGATCGGTCTGAACGTGCAGCGGCATATCGGTGGTCTCCTGCGCCAGCGCGTCAATCAGCTCCATAAAGCGCTGCAGGGCGCTGGCGGCGCGACCGGCCAGCGCTTTTTCTTTCAATAGCTCACGACTGGCCTGCCACAGCGTCAGCTGGCGATCGCGCGACGTCTGGCGCACCACGTCCAGCGTGCGGTCGCCAATGCCGCGGGTCGGCGTATTGACTACGCGCTCAAAGGCCGCGTCGTCGTTGCGGTTGGCGATAAGGCGCAGGTAAGAGAGCGCGTCTTTGATTTCCTGACGCTCGAAGAAGCGCATGCCGCCGTAGATACGATACGGCATGCTGGCCTGCAGGAGGGCCTCTTCCAGCACACGCGACTGGGCGTTACTGCGATAGAGAATGGCGCATTGCTCCAGCGCGCCGCCGTTCTCCTGCCAGGTTTTAATTCGGTTCACCACAAAGCGCGCTTCGTCGAGATCGTTGAAGGCGCAGTACAGCGAAATCGGCTCGCCGTCGGCGCCGTCGGTCCACAGCTTTTTGCCCAGCCGACCGTTGTTGTTTTCAATCAGGGCGTTGGCAGCGCTAAGAATATTGCTGGTTGAACGATAGTTCTGCTCCAGGCGAATAGTTTCCGCGCCGGGGAAGTCGTTAAGGAAGCGCTGAATGTTCTCGACCTGCGCGCCGCGCCAGCCATAGATAGACTGATCGTCATCGCCGACGATCATCACCTTGCCGGTATCGCCCGCCAGCAGGCGGATCCAGGCGTACTGAATGTTGTTGGTATCCTGGAATTCATCGACGAGGATATTGGTGAAGCGCTCGCGGTAGTGCTGCAGGATATGCGGTTTGTTCAGCCACAGCTCGTGGGCGCGCAGCAGCAGCTCGGCGAAATCCACCAGCCCGGCGCGGTCGCAGGCCTCCTGGTAGGCCTGATAGACCTTCTGCCAGGTCTGCTCGACCGGATTGCCGTAGCTCTGAATATGATGCGGGCGCAGCCCTTCATCTTTCTGGCTGTTGATGTACCACATCGCCTGGCGCGGCGGCCACTGTTTCTCATCGAGGTTCATCGCCTTAATCAGACGCTTCAGCAGACGCAGCTGGTCTTCGCTGTCGAGGATTTGGAAGTCCTGCGGCAGGTTGGCATCCAGATGGTGCGCGCGCAGCAAACGGTGCGCCAGGCCGTGGAAGGTGCCTACCCACATGCCGCCCTGGGTGGTGCCCATCAGCTGGCCGATACGGTGACGCATCTCCGCCGCCGCTTTGTTGGTAAAGGTCACCGCCATAATGGAATACGGGGAACAGTTCTCCACGCTCAGCAGCCAGGCGATACGGTGCACCAGAACGCGCGTCTTACCACTGCCCGCCCCTGCCAGAACCAGCATATTGGTGCGCGAGGCCGCTACGGCTTCACGCTGTTTGTCATTAAGGCTGTCGAGCAGGTAAGAAACGTCCATTGGCACCGCCGGAAGAGAAGGGGTTCCACGAACCCCTGTTAATATATACAGAGTGACTGGTGATTATATCAGCGAGGTCAGAGATGCCAACCGTGAAATTTCAATATGCGGCAGCAGGCGGCTGTCCGCGGTGTGCATCAGGTCCGCGCCTTGCGGTTTGATCCAGCAGGCCTGCATCCCACAGCGAATAGCGCCGGCCACGTCGGTAGTCAGATCATCGCCGACGTGCAGAATCTGCCCGAGCGGCACATTCAGACGCTCCGCCGCAAGGTGGTACATGTCGGCAAACGGCTTGGAGCGGCCATCCGGCCCGGCGCGCAGCACGAAGCGGAAATAGTCGCTCAGACCGAACAGTTCCGGGCGGGCGTTGCCATTGGTAATCGCCACCAGCGGCCACTTCTTCGCCAGCTTCGCCAGCGTATCGTGCGTTTCCTGCGGGACATCGACGCGGCTGCGCCAGTGGGCGAAGTGTTCCATCGCCGCATCGGCCCCCGCTTTCGCCGCTTCGGCGGAGAGCCCGGCATTACGCATACCTAACTCCAGCGCACGGTGGCGCCAGACGGTCACGTCATGATAAATCTCAGGTTCAGCAGCCAGCAGCGTCTGACGCAGCTGATTAAGCTCATGGGCGTCGAACTGGCTGAGCGAAGGATGGTAGCTGCGCACAAAGGCTAGCGACTCGTGCATCGTCCGGTCAATCACCGGGCGGTTATCGTAAAGGGTATCGTCCAGGTCAAACGTCAGCGCGGAAATCTGGCCCAGAGGTCGGTAAAAACGCATTATTTCCCCCGTTTAGCGCGCGGATGCGCGGCATCGTACACCGAGGCAAGGTGTTGAAAATCAAGATGGGTATAGATTTGGGTGGTGGAGAGGTTAGCATGCCCCAGCAGCTCCTGCACGCCGCGCAGATCGCCGCTCGACTCCAGCATATGGGTGGCAAAGGAGTGGCGCAGCTTGTGCGGGTGCACATGGCTGTTCAGCCCCTGCTTAATCCCCCACTCGGCGAATCGCTTCTGTACGTTGCGCGCCGAAATACGTTTGCCCAGCTTCGACAAAAACAGCGCGTCGTCGTCGGTACCGAACAGGCCGCGCAAATCCAGCCAGTGCTCAATCCATGCCACCGCGTTGCGACCGATCGGTAAACGGCGCTCTTTGCTGCCTTTGCCCATCACCCAGACCTCACCGCTTTCGAGATCGAGGTGTTTGATATCCAGGTTGACCAGTTCGGACAAACGCAATCCCGCGCCGTACATCACCTCCAGCATCGCCCGATCGCGCACCGCCAGCGGATCGTTGAGATCGATATCCAGCAGTCGATTGACGTCATCGACGTCAATATTTTTTGGCAGGTGGCGGGGAATTTTCGGCGCGGCAATCCCCTTCGCCGGATTGGCGCTGAGCTCGCCCTGGCCGACCAGCCAGTCGAAGAAACTGCGCAGCGCCGACAGGCGAAGCGCCAGGCTTGCCGGGCCTAACCCCGCGCGGCGACTACGCACCGCAAAGCTTCGCACCTGAGCGGCATCGCACTGCGACCAGCTTTTCAGGCCCGCCTCATCCGCCAGGGCGATCAGCGCGTCCAGCTGTCGCTGGTAATTCAGTAACGTGATCGGGCTGAGCTGGCGTTCAACGCCAAGATGGCGAAGAAAGCGGGCGACGGCGGAGAAGAGAGGAGAATCGGTCATGCGCGTTCAATCCAGCGCTCCAGCAGGCCGGGCAGCATCTGGGCAATCTCCTGCAACAGCTGCGTCCCCTGCCCTGGCTGATAATGCTGCGCATCGCGGCTGCTGAAGAGCATCACCCCCGGGGCATTATCGCCCCCCAGCAGCGATATCGCCACAGACCCAATGGCCTTCGCCTCCGGCAGCACCACCAGCAGCTCCGGGCCGTTCAGCGGTCCAAGATAGTGGCGCGCCTGGCCCAGACGTTGAATACGGATCGGCTCAAACGCCTGCCGGTTTAATGCCAGATGGGTAAACTTCGAGGGCGCGCCGAGGCGCCAGCAGTCAGGAAACAGGCGCACCGTGGCGCCCGCCAACCCCAGCTCGCGTGCCCAGCGGTGAAGGCGGTTGAGCATATCGTCGAGGCTCTCCGCCGCCGCCAGCCGCGTTTGCAGCTGCAGCAGGCGCTGGAACAGGCTTTCATTAGCGACCGCCTGCTCCATCAGCAGCGACATATTCTCTTCCAGCACATGAATATGGTTACGCGCCCGCATCATGTGCCACTCCACCAGCGAAATCGTACCGCGTACCGGATGCGGGACGCGGAGATGTTCGACCTGGGCGGCATTACGAATAAAAAATTCAGGATGTTGCAACAGATAGTCCACCACTGCGCGATCGTTCAACGCGCTGGCAACCTCCTGCTGTTCTTCCCCGATTGGTTTCATAAATGAATAAATCCATCATAGACATGGGCCGCCGGGCCGGTCATAAACAGCGGCTGGCCCGGGCCTTTCCAGGCGATATCAAGACGACCGCCGGGTAATTCCACGCGTACCGTTTCCGCCAGCAGCCCCTGCTGGATCCCCACCGCCACCGCGGCGCAGGCGCCGCTGCCGCAGGCCTGGGTTTCCCCCGCGCCGCGTTCGTAGACGCGCAGACGGATATGAGACCGGCCGACCACCTGCATAAAGCCGATATTGGCGCGCTCCGGAAAACGCTCATGTCTTTCCATTACCGGGCCGAGAGTTTCCACCGCCGCCGTATCCACATCATCAACCTGGATGACGCAGTGCGGATTTCCCATGGACACCACGCCGCACAATACTGTCTGCTCGGCGGCACGCATGATATAGGTCTTTTCCGCTTTGTTGGCGCGGAACGGCACCTGGGACGGCTCGAAGTTGGGCTCGCCCATGTTCACCCGCACCAGATCGTCTTCCGTTACGCTTAATACCATACGCCCGTTGGCCGTACTCACGCGGATATCACGTTTATTGGTCAGGCCTTTCAGCCGGACGAAGCGGGCAAAACAGCGCGCGCCGTTGCCGCACTGCGACACTTCGCTGCCGTCGGCGTTAAAGATCCGGTAGTGGAAATCCAGATCCGGATCGTAGGGCGGTTCGACGACCAATAGCTGATCGAACCCGACGCCAAGGTGGCGATCCGCCAGGCGGCGAATCAGCTCCGGCGAGAAAAAAACATTCTGCGTTACCGCGTCAACGACCATAAAATCGTTGCCAAGGCCATGCATTTTAGAGAACTGCATCATCTACTCCAGTTGCGCGGAACAGAACGTTATCGTTAGTAATTGACCTGGCTCGGACCACCGGTATCGCCACGATCGTTACGATCCGGCGTTGCGCTCTGAATGCCAGGGTTAACCGGTTTGGTCGGCGGCGGCGCGGTTTTGTCCGCCGGTGGGAAATAGAGAGGCCCTTTCAGACCGCAGCCGGTCAGGCTGAAGATCGCAAACAAAACGGCAAGCGTAGGAAAAACGTTTTTCATTGATAGTTGCCCGTGATTCATTCTTTCTGCTTTCTATCATCGCAGGAGAAGACGTAAAAGCAAGCCTTTAGCATCCGACTGCGCGCGCTTTTGTTTCGCGCTATACTGCGACCCATCTTCAAAAATCAAAAAAGCAGAATCAAATTATGAACGACAGTGAATTCCATCGCCTGGCCGATAGCCTGTGGATGACCATCGAAGAACGTCTGGACGACTGGGACGGCGATAGCGACATCGACTGCGAAATCAACGGCGGCGTGCTGACCATCAGCTTTGAAAACGGCAGCAAAATCATTATTAACCGTCAGGAGCCGCTGCACCAGGTGTGGCTGGCCACCAAACAGGGCGGCTATCACTTCGATCTCAAAGGCGACGAGTGGATCTGCGATCGCAGCGGCGAAACCTTCTGGGATCTGCTGGAGCAGGCGGCGAGCCAGCAGGCCGGTGAGACGGTGAAATTCCGTTAATGACGTGTTTCCCGGATAGCGGCGCATCGCGCCTTATCCGGGCTACCCGACGACTTAGAACCGTAGCCCTGCTAAGCGCAGCGCCAGCAGGGAATATCTGCGGATAGCGGCTCACGCCTTATCCGGGCCAAATCTACGAGTAGCGCTGCTGCAGCACCGGCGAGGCGGTAACGTCCTGGCTGGTGGGTATCGCGGCGGCAATCGCCTGAGTGCGGAAAGGGATCACCTGGGTGCGCCCGTCTACCTCGACAATCTGATAGAACTGCGGCAGGTTGAAGTTGATAAAGCTGGAGCCGTAGGTGAAACGATCGTGCGATGACGAATAGAAGCGGCTGACGTCGCGCACCAGCTCCTCTTTACTGCCCTCGCAGTGATGATAGACCTCGGCGCGGTTGCTCTCATCAAGAATATAGATGTTAAAGCCGCTGTCGTTGTTATCCGCGTCTTCAAAGAAGAACTGAATAATCCCTTCGCTGGCGAAGCCATCCACCACCGCCGGCAGCTTAACGTGATTGGTTTCCACCTGCACCGACAGCCCGTGCAGCTTGTTGTGCGAGATAGCGCCGTAGAACTCAATGGCGTTTTCCAGCTTCTGCACCGAAACGTTAAGCCGCTCGAAGAACAGCCCCCACGTCTGGCCGGAGACGCGCAGCGCTTTGAAGCGCCCGGTATCCTGGCGGGTACTGGAGAGACGCAGTTCGATACATTCGGAGATCATCTGCTGTACGCGGGTGCGGATCAGGCCGCGCAGGTGCTGGCTATAGCAGAACACCTCCACGCTGTCCGGCGGCGCGGCGTCCTGGTGCATTTTGCCGAGGATCGTTTTCAGCGCCTCGATCATCGCCTGCTCGCCGTTAAAGTGCAGCGTACGCACTTCGTTCCACGAGTTGCGATACAGCAGGTCGACGCTGCCGATCAGGCATTTTTGCTCTTCGCCGAAGCTGAAAACATCCAGCTTACGGAAATCGAAGTGCACCACCTGGTTACGGAAGGCCGCGGTTGGGTCATATTCGAGGTTGACGATAATCGCCAGGTGGCGGATTTCGCACGGGCTGTACAGCGCCTTTGGCGTCGGCGCCGGCAGGCGCAGCGGGAAGTGGTGCGACACGTCGGCCACCATCTCCTGCAGCTTCGCCAGATCGACGATGCCGTTGCCCTTAATAAACAGGCGGGTGCGTGAGGTCAGCAGGCCGTTAAACCAGGCCCAGGCCACCAGCTTATTAAGATAACGGTTATATTCCAGCGGCTGATGGCTGATGATCGATTCCATGTCCGGCGCGCGGTTGTACAGATACCAACCGGTACGGTTGGCGCGGCCCGGCGGCACGTGGATAAAGGTCAGGTTCGGTTCCGACAGATCCGGCGAAATTTGCGGGTTTACCAGCGTCACTTTCCCCGGCAGCGCTTCAAAGGCCGCATACAGCTTACGGGTCAGCACGCCAATATCCTGCGGGCTGGCGGAGACGCTAAGGTTATTGCGCCGCGCGAAGCGGATCAGATTACGATAGCTCTGCATCATGGCGTCGAGCAGTTCGTTGTGCGCCTTGCGCACTTCATCGATTTTCCAGTTGGCGCGGTTGTCGAGCATCATCAGACGCTTTTCGTCCCAGCCCCAGGCATTCACCAACTGGCTGACGACTTCGCGACGCCAGCCGACGCAGGCGCGTTCGCGGCTGAGTTTTTCACAAACTTTCAGGTAGAAGCAGCGGCGCACCAGATCGAGGCGGGTTTCATCTTCGATGGCCTGCAGATAGGTGGTCACGCGCTCCAGCATCATGCAGTACGGGTCGAGGCCGAAGGAGACAATCTCCCCGTCGTGCAGACGCTGTTTGATATCTTTCGCTAACAGGCGGTTATTGGGGTATTCCCAGGAGTAGGCTTCCAGCAGCAGCGTTTTCAGCACCGCTTTATAGGGGGAGTCGATACTTTTATACAGCTGCCACAGGCTGGCGCCGAAGTACTCTTCCGCCGACAGCGAACTGAGGCCGCCGAGATCGAGCCATTCGTTAGGCGTCAGCACGCCCTGGGCATACAGCCCCATCACGTAATCATCGTAATGCTCTTCTTCATCGCACGGCACCATATTCCACAGAATACGCTTGCCGGCGAGGCGCACCGCGGTGCGGTAGAACTCATCAAGCAACAGGATATGCTGGGTCGAACCGCAGTCTTCGCCGCCGAGGCTACCGCTTTCGTTATGACGGAAACGGTTTTCGTCGATCAGGAAGAAGCTGACTTCCACGCCGAGCGAGGCAGCCCAGCTCTCAAGCAGGCTGCATTTTCGCTGCAGCAGCTGGCGCTCTTCGCTATCCAGCCAGGCCTGGTGACATACCCAGATATCAAGATCGGAAGAGCAGCTCTGGCCGACGGAGGAAGTACTGCCCATCGAGTAGACGCCGGTGATCGGCAGCTCGCCTTTCGGCGGCTCCTGAGTCTGCATACCGCGATGCAGTTCCAGTTCCTCAAGATAGTGGCGTTGGGTTTCATCAGGCGTGTAGAGGCAAATGCCACGGGGAACGTTACCGTCAAGGTAACCCGGCATCAGCGGGTGATGATAATGTAATAACGTTGGCAGTAGACTGTAAACCTGCTGGAAAGCGGGTCCCATGGCAGCAAGCGCGCGATCCACGCGCAATTGGTTGATGGCATCCAGTCTCTGTTTCAGTGTCTCAATATAGAGGTACAAGACATATCGCCTGATGTTCAAAAACCCGAGGTACAATAGTACGGAGGATTTCAGTATTTCAACAAAAACCGTCACCATTCGTCGTCGGTGTGGTTGTGATGAGCAGCGGACTGACAAATGGTTTAAAACGTGATCAATTTAACACCTTGCTCATTGACCGTAAAGAAAGATGCGCTACATACAAGTGTAGCACCGTTTATTACCTGTAAATTCCTCACTACGCCTCCGGCAACCGCCACGCGCATGAAAGGTTAAAAAAGAGTGGGCCGGAGCCACCTCCCACATAAACCGTGAAAACTAACATCCGTAAGACAACAATGTTAGGATGGATAGTGGTCGATAATGACGGTAACAAGCATGTTAGACAAAGTTTTGAAAATTGCCACACGGCAAAGCCCGCTTGCGCTATGGCAGGCGCAGTATGTTAAAGCGCGCCTGGAACAAGCGCATCCCGGACTGAAGGTCGAGCTGGTGCCGATGGTCACGCGCGGGGATGTCATCCTTGATACTCCGCTGGCAAAGGTGGGGGGCAAAGGCTTATTTGTGAAAGAGTTAGAGCTCGCCATGCTCGAAGGGCGCGCCGATATCGCCGTCCATTCGATGAAAGATGTGCCGGTGGAATTCCCGGAGGGCCTGGGGCTGGTGACTATCTGCGAGCGCGACGATCCGCGCGACGCGTTTGTCTCCAATCGCTATGCCTCGATTGACGAACTGCCGGCCGGCAGCGTCGTTGGCACGTCAAGTTTACGCCGTCAGTGCCAGCTGGCCGCCACCCGTCCGGACCTGGCGATCCGCTCTCTGCGCGGTAACGTCGGTACCCGGCTGAGTAAGCTGGATAACGGCGAGTACGACGCCATCATCCTCGCCGCCGCCGGCCTGAAGCGCCTGCAGCTGGAAGCGCGTATTCGCCAGCCGCTGTCGCCTGAGCAATCTCTGCCGGCGGTCGGCCAGGGCGCGGTCGGCATCGAATGCCGTCTTGATGATGCATGGACCCGGGGGCTGTTAGCGCCTCTCAACCATACGGAAACGGCGGTGCGCGTGCGCGCCGAGCGGGCGATGAACACCCGCCTCGAAGGCGGCTGCCAGGTGCCGATCGGCAGCTATGCGGAACTGAAGGACGGGGAACTGTGGCTGCGGGCGCTGGTTGGCGCTCCGGATGGTTCACAGCTGGTGCGCGGCGAACGACGCGGGCCAGCGGAACAAGCGGAAGCCCTCGGCATCTCGCTGGCGGAAGAGCTTCTGGATAATGGCGCCCGCGAGATTCTCGCGGCGGTTTATGATGGAGAAGCCCCGCGATGAGCATCCTGGTCACTCGTCCACTACCGCAAGGAGAAGCGCTGGTCAGCCGTCTGCGGGCCATGGGACGCGTGGCCTGGAGCTTTCCGCTGATAGAATTTACGCCCGGCAGGGAGCTTCCCGCGCTGGGCGATGCGCTTGCCCGACTGGGTCCCGACGATCTGCTATTTGCGCTATCCCAGCATGCGGTGGAATTCGCCCATGCCCGTCTGCAGCAGCAGGGCCTGCCCTGGCCCACTTCTCCGCGCTATTTTGCCATTGGCCGCACGACGGCGCTGGCCCTCCATACGGTCAGTGGGCAGCATATCCATTACCCGTTAGATCGGGAAATTAGCGAAGTCTTGCTACAATTACCTGAATTACAAAACATTGCCGGGAAAAATGCGCTGATCCTACGCGGCAATGGCGGGCGGGAACTCTTAGGCGCGACGCTGACCGAGCGCGGCGCCAGGGTCACATTTTGTGAATGTTATCAACGTAGTGCAAAACATTACGATGGCGCAGAAGAAGCGATGCGCTGGCAATCTCGCGGAGTCACCACGCTGGTGGTCACCAGCGGCGAGATGCTGCAGCAGCTATGGTCGTTAATACCGCAATGGTATCGCGAACAGTGGCTCCTGCACTGCCGCGTTGTCGTTGTCAGCGAACGTCTGGCCCTTCAGGCCCGGGAACTGGGCTGGCAGGAGATTCAGGTTGCCGATAGCGCCGACAACGATGCGCTGCTACGCGCATTACAATAACTCTCAACATTGGAAGCCATAATGACGGAACAACAAAATCAATCCGCCGTGGTTGAAGAGACCAGGGAGGCCGTGGAGACCACACCACAGCCAGAGAACACTGAGAAGAAGAAGGCAGGCAATAAAACCAGCCTGGCGCTCAGCGCGATCGCTATCGCCATTGCGATAGCCGCCGGCATCGGCCTGTATGGCCTGAATAAACAACAGGCCACGCGGCAAAACGCAACTACCTCTGAATTAGCAAGCCAGGTCGCGGCGCTGCAAAAAGCGCAGGAAAATCAAAAAAGTGAACTGGAAGGTGTTATCAAACAGCAGGCCGACCAGCTAAACGAAGCCAAACACCAGCAGGAGACGCTGGCCAAACAGTTGGATGAGCTGCAGCAAAAAGTGGCGGTGATTTCCGGTAGCGATGCCAAAACCTGGCTGCTGGCCCAGGCCGACTTCCTCGTCAAGCTGGCGGGACGTAAGCTGTGGAGCGATCAGGATGTCACCACCGCCGCCGCGCTGCTGAAAAGCGCTGACGCCAGCCTCGCCGACATGAACGACCCAAGCCTCATCGGCGCCCGCCGGGCGATCACCGACGACATCGCCACCCTCTCCGCGGTAAGCCAGGTGGACTATGACGGCATGATCCTCAAGGTTAATCAGCTGGCGAACCAAATCGATAACCTGCGGCTGGCCGATAATAACGATGACGATTCGCCGATGGACGCTGATAGCGATGAGCTTTCCAGCTCTATCAGCGAATGGCGCGTCAACCTGCAGAAAAGCTGGCAGAACTTTATGGACAGCTTTATCACCGTGCGCCGCCGCGATGAAACGGCGGTCCCGCTGCTGGCGCCGAATCAGGATATCTATCTGCGGGAAAATATTCGCTCTCGCCTGCTGGTCGCCGCGCAGGCAGTTCCGCGCCATCAGGAAGAGACCTGGAAACAGTCGCTGGATAACGTCTCGACCTGGGTACGCGCCTATTATGATACCGATGACGCCACCACCAAAGCCTTCCTCGACGAGGTGGATAAGCTCAGTCAGCAAAGCATTACCATGACGGTGCCGGAAACGCTGCAGAGTCAGGCGTTGCTGGAAAAACTGATGCAGACCCGAGTGCGCAACCTGATGGCGCAGCCTGCCGTTACCGCGGGCGGCGCGCCTTCGCCCGCACCTGCTGCGCCGGCCGCCCCCGCTGCGCCGCAAGGAGAGTAACGCATGCTGAAAATTCTTTTACTCTTCGCACTGTTGATCGCCGGGATCGTGCTCGGCCCGATGATCGCCGGGCATCAGGGCTACGTCCTGATCCAGACCGATAATTACAATATCGAGACCAGCGTGACCGGGCTGGTGATCATCCTGATCCTCGCCATGGTGGTGCTGTTCGCCATTGAATGGCTGCTGCGCCGCATTTTCCGCACCGGGGCGCATACGCGCGGCTGGTTTGTCGGCCGTAAACGCCGTCGCGCGCGTAAGCAAACCGAGCAGGCGCTGCTTAAGCTGGCGGAAGGTGATTACCAGCAGGTTGAGAAGCTGATGGCGAAAAATGCCGATCACGCCGAACAGCCGGTGGTGAACTATCTGCTGGCGGCGGAAGCGGCCCAGCAGCGCGGCGATGAAGCGCGGGCCAACCAGCATCTGGAGCGCGCCACCGAGCTGGCGGGCGATGACCTGATCCCGGTGGAAATCACTCGCGTTCGCCTGCAGCTGGCGCGTAATGAAAATCACGCTGCGCGCCATGGCATCGATAAGCTGCTGGAAATTACCCCGCGTCATCCGGAAGTGCTGCGCCTCGCTGAACAGGCATACACCCGCACCGGCGCCTGGCAGTCGCTGCTGGACATCATTCCGTCGATGGCGAAAGCTAACGTCGGCGATGAAGCGCACCGCGCGGCGCTGGAACAGCTGGCCTGGGTTGGCCTGATGGATAAAGCGCTGGCCGATGGCGGCAGCGAAGGACTACGCGAATGGTGGCGCAACCAGAGCCGTAAAACGCGGGCGATGGTGCCGCTGCAGGTGGCGATGGCCGAGCGCCTCATCGAGAGCGACGATCACGATACCGCGCAGCAAATTATCATTGATGGTCTGAAGAAACAGTATGATGACCGTCTGGTGATGCCGATCCCGCGTCTGAAGACCAATAACCCGGAACAGCTTGAGAAAGTGCTGCGCCAGCAGATCAAAGCCGTTGGCGACCGTCCGCTGCTGTGGAGCACCCTGGGCCAGTCGCTGATGCGGCACGGCGAATGGCAGGAGGCCAGCATCGCCTTCCGCGCCGCGCTTAAGCAGCGTCCGGATGCCTTTGATTACGCCTGGCTGGCGGATGCCCTGGACCGCCTGCATCAGCCGGAAGAAGCCGCCGCTATGCGCCGCGATGGACTGCTGCTGACGCTGCAGAATAATCCTCAGCCATAACCTGGCATGGCTATCGCCTCCTGCGGGGCGATAGCCCTTCTCCCCCGCCTTCACATTGACGGATCCCTGAAAGAAAAAAACGCCTGCGCTGAAATCAGGGCAGGCGTTAAAACAGGTCTGTTTGACAACAAATTGGGTGCTTCACTCAACGTAATGTCCATGGTGTTTGATGAGGCATAAATGCGACATCTGTCAGTGGACGATAAGCACCGTAAGAACGGCTCTGCATCATTCCGGAGTTTATGAGGCACGAAGGCGAACATAAGAGATGGAATGAGCATCTACCCGGTTATTATCGCACAGGATCCGGGGAAATTGCATCTACCACAGTGATGAATTGAGAGTTTTCCTGACGCGTATTCTTAAGCAAAGAGAAGATTTTTTATCAGCAAGATCAGAGAAATAAGAGATGGCGGACGGCAGCAGAAAACAAAAAACCCCGCCGAAGCGGGGTTCAAAATTGGTCGGCGAGAGAGGATTCGAACCTCCGACCCACTGGTCCCAAACCAGTTGCGCTACCAAGCTGCGCTACTCGCCGAAATACTGCTTTTTGAATTTTTAGTTCAATTCGTTAAAGTCGTGGTGCGAGGGGGGGGACTTGAACCCCCACGTCCGTAAGAACACTAACACCTGAAGCTAGCGCGTCTACCAATTCCGCCACCTTCGCAAATTCACAACTCTATCAAATAATGGGGTGGCTAATGGGATTCGAACCCACGACAACTGGAATCACAATCCAGGGCTCTACCAACTGAGCTATAGCCACCACTGCAAACCTTTTACGCGGTATTAAAACCACCGCAGCTCCAGCACCGGGTTAATGGTGCGCCCGACAGGATTCGAACCTGAGACCTCTGCCTCCGGAGGGCAGCGCTCTATCCAGCTGAGCTACGGGCGCTTAGCGCCGTTGCGGGGTCGGATAATACGGACTTCCTACCCCGCTGTCTAGTGCCTTTTTAAAGAAAATTATCGTTTGCTCATGCTTTGTTCGTTTTGACGGTTATTCAGCCGTATTATTGACTTGCCCCTGTCTTCCGAGGCCAAACACCTTATAAATCAGGGTGACGGCGGCCAGAAAAATAATGCCGACGAAGAGCGACATGCGGGTTTCATCATTCAGTCCCATCCCGACCAGCACGCAGATCAGGAAGGCCATCGTGAAATAGTTGGCCCACGGAAACAGCAGCGAACGGAACGGATGGCTGGCAATCGCCGCCTGATGCACGCGACGGAAACGCAGCTGACTAATCAGGATCACAAACCAGGGCACCATCCCCGGCAGGACGCTGGCGCTATAGACATAGACGAACACCCGCTGCGGATTAGGAATAATGTAATTCAGGCAGGAGCCCACCAGCAGGATCAGAATCGACAGCGCCACACCGACGGACGGAACGCCGTTGCGCGATACCTTACCGATCGCCGCCGGCAGCTGACGGTTCTTCGCCAGGGCGTACAGCATACGTCCGCAGCTGTACATTCCGCTGTTGCAGCCGGAAAGCGCTGCCGTCAGCACCACGAAGTTGATAATTCCCGCCGCCGCGGTAATACCGATCTTGGCAAACGTCAGTACGAACGGGCTGCCGTTGGAGCCGATTTGATCCCACGGGAAGATAGTGACGATAACAAAAATCGCGCCGACGTAGAAAATCAGGATTCGCCACAGCACTTTGCCCACCGCGCTGCGCAGCGTCACCTGCGGGTTTTTCGCTTCACCTGCGGTAATGCCGATGAGCTCCACCCCCTGATAGGACGCGACCACGATACACAGCGCCGTCAGGAAGCCCTTCCAGCCGCCAGCAAAGAAACCACCATGTTCGGTGAGATTACCAAAACCGATGGAGTGGCCGCCGTTGCCAAAGCCGAAGAAAATGACGCCCAGACCCACGACGATCATCACGATAATGGTGGTCACTTTTATCATGGCGAACCAGAACTCGATTTCACCGTATAGCCGGACCGCCGCAAGGTTCGCCAGCGCCACCAGTCCCACAGCAATTAACGCCGGGATCCACTGCGCCATCTCCGGGAACCAGAACTGCACATAGACCCCGATGGCGGTAATCTCCGAGATCCCCACCGCCATCCACATAAACCAGTAGGACCACGCGGTCAGATAGCCGAAGAAGGGGCTCATATAGCGATGCGCATACACCGCGAAGGAGCCAGTGACAGGCTCAAGGAACAGCATTTCGCCCATTGAGCGCATAATGAAAAAGACGAACAGGCCAGCGATAATATACGCCAGCAGCACGGAAGGCCCAGCCCATTTCAAGGTACTGGCCGCCCCCATAAACAACCCCACGCCAATCGTCCCGCCAAGGGCGATCAGTTCAATATGCCGGGCCTCCAGTCCACGCTGGAGCTCCGCTTTTTTCTCAGTCATATATCCTCTTGTGTTTGCCGTATTCCGGGTACTCCCGGTTATTGTTATTAACTGAAACCATAGCCTTGCCGACGCGCAGGTCTCCCCGGCGCGTATGAAGCCTGCGAATGGTTAATTAATTTTGCGGAAATGGCAAATAAAGTATCAGGCGAGTGAAGAGATTACACAGAATATGTATGCAAACTCGCCTGGTTGCAGTGGAATATCAGAGCTTACCGGAATAATGCCAACGTAAATAGCGCAGCAGACGGAACTGTCTTTTGATACGACTCGGCTGCAAAAGCAGGCGATAGAACCACTCCAGCCCCAGATCCTGCCAGAACTTCGGCGCCCGATGGACGTGCCCGGTAAAAACATCGTAAGTGCCGCCGACGCCCATATACAGCGCGTGCGGATACAGGCGCCGGCAGTCGCGCATGAAGATCTCCTGGCGCGGCGACCCCATCGCGACGGTGACGATTTTCGCCCCGCTGTCGCGAATGCGTTCGAACAATGCCTGGCGTTGCTCAGGGGTGAAATAACCGTCCTGGCTGCCGACGATGTTCACCTGCCAGCGCTGACGCAGCCTGGATTCTGTCTGCGCCAGGACCTCAGGTTTACCACCAACCAAAAACACCGGTGTCCCTTCAGCGCCGGCGCGCTGCATTAACGCTTCCCAGAGATCGGCCCCGGCGACGCGGGATACCTGGGCCTGCGGGTATTTTTTGCGCAGCGAACGCACCACGCTGATGCCATCGGCATATTTAAACTCCGCCGCCTCAATCAGCGCCCGTACCTCCGGGTTATCCTCTACGGCCAGCATTTTCTCAGCATTAATGGCTACCAGCGTCCCCTCCCGGAGCGCGCCGTCGGCAAACAAATAATCCAGAGCGTGCTGCATATCGCGCCAGCCTATGAGCTGCAGCCCTCTTAACAGGTACAACGGCGCGGAAATGGTCCCAGTCATGTCCATCCTTCTCAGACTTGCGGTTGCGAAAGCGGTTTTACGCGCTTATGAATCAGTCCCACGCTATCCAGGAACCAGTACAGCAGTTTCGCCGCCAGCAAGCAGATACCAAAGATCACGAGGAAAAACACCACGCGGGAGCCGAACGAATCCAGCCCCTCGCGCGCCAGCACTATCATGTTGAAGATAGCGCCGAAACAGAAACTGTGCAGGATAGCCGCTTTATAGCGATTGCTCTCCCGGTTGCCCAGCTCATACAGCCAGTCGAACCATTTAATAATCAACCCTACCGCCACGGCGCCCAGCGGTACGAACCAGACGCCGCCCATCACCACCAGCGAGCCAATCAGCGTCGGCGAGATCGCCAGCCCCGAATGGTTGTTTAATACTTCCCAGGTAAAGTAGTTGGCGGTATTGAGCACCATCGTCGGGCGACCGTGCCACATCCAGCTGGGGATAAAGACGTAGAAGTCGCGGATCATCGGCGCCAGACCCTGGAAATCGATCTTGTCGTAGTTCTGCAGCAGCAGCGCCAGGTTCTCCCACGGTGAGAAGGTGTCGCGCGTGAGATACAGAAAGGTATAAAACGCTTCGTCGCCGCTGACGTTCATCCCGTAGCGCTTCAGCGCCAGCCAGAACATGCCGACAATACCCAGCACACCCGCCGCCGCCAGCATCCACAGGCTGATCCAGCCGCGAATAATACCGATGAACAGAAAGATGGCGAAGGCGATGATGATATTGGCGCGGGTCCCGCCGACGATGGCGTAGGTCAGCAAACCAAAGGCCACCGTGCTGACGAGGAAGAAGATCCACGCCTTATAATCCTGGCGCAGAAAATAGACCACCAGCATCGCCGGAATAAAGAAGTAAAAGAAGCGCTTCAACGCCACGCCGGACACTTCAGCAGAGAAAATCTGGCTGTAAGAGTTGAGCTTAAACAGCAGGAAACCGTTGTGGGCGAAGAAGATGCCGACGCACAGCAGCGCCAGCCCCATCAAAATGCCCCACGCCAGATGGGTTTCCACCCGGTTCATGGTAAACAGCGGGCGATGCGCAACCTCACGCGATGCCGAACGCAGCCGCGTTTTATAGGTCACGTAGTAGACTGCGTAGAAGCACACCGCGATCAGCAGCGTCTGCAGCAAAATCTCCGGCGGCGCCACGCTGACGTCAAAGCGGAACACCAGAATACTGGTCAGCGGGAAGCCGAAGAAAAAGGTCAGCAGAAACAGCAACGAGAAAAAAACGTTGAAGTTAAAGCGTACCCGACGGAACTCAAACCAGGTGGCGGTGGCGATGAACAGCGTCGACAGCAGCCAGACCACCAGCAGCCCGCTAAATTGCATTAACGTCATGCCTGCCCCTCCGCCGCTAACCGTAGCGCCCGCCGCCAGCCCGTCAGATAGTTCGGCCGGAAGAAGGCGATAGCGGATTTATCCACGCTCGCCAGCTGACGCTGCGCTTCGCGCACCACGCTGACGTCCAGCGCGTCGCTGGTGAACAGCACCGGCACATGCTGCTCGGCCATATCCTGCCAGAACGGGTTTTCCCGATTGAGCACGCAGGGGATGCCCGCCTGAATCAGCAGACACAGGGTGCCGATCCCCTGCTGGCGGGCAAACAGAAAATAGCCCAGATCGCAGCGGCGCAGCAGCGCCAGATAATCATGAAACTCCAGCTTCTCGCTGAGGATCTGCAGATGCTCACCGCTAAACAGCGCCGCCCCCGCCTCGCGAACCTCATTGATATAGGCGTCGTTATTCGCTGGATAGCCCATCGGCACGATCACGTTTACCGTATCGCCAAACTGCTGATGGATTGCCTTCAGCGCGGCAATATGTTCATTGCTGCGATCCCCGGAGTTGCCCACCAGAATAGTCAGGGTATCACCGCGCGGAGCGTTATCGGCCAGGGTATTCAGCGCCGGATCCATACGGGTCGGGAAGTAGAGCAGCTCGCCCGGGACGCGCGGATGGCGGTTAGCGAACCAGCTGAGATCGCCGCGGGTGGCGAAAACGCGCCCTACCCGCCCCTGCGCCATACGGCGCAGCGGATAGAACAGGCGAAACTTCAGGCTGGCAGAATTTTCATACAGATCCGCCCCCCAGATATGCCAGTTAAACTGCGACGGGCGGATGCCGCCGCTCAACAGCGCCAGCCACAGCCCGGTATTGAACTGGCCGTGGAAGAAAAAGCGCTGCTGGCGGTTGGCTTTCGCGGTAGCAATCACTGCCTGCGCCAGCGCCTTTTTCCCCGGATAACAGGTGACATCCAGCGCCGGATACCCATCACGCACGCTGGCCTCATCACCGACGATCATAAATCTCCTGGCCTGCGGGTCGGCGGCCAGTTCGTCGTTAAAGAACCGCAGTACGGTCTGGTTATGATGCGGGATATCCGATCCCAGTACATGTATCAGTGCTGTCATGCCCGTTTACGCCAGAGTAAAAACACGCCACTACAAAGGGCGAAATAAACAATATAAGTGGCCATATATGCCTGCGCCGCGCCAACCGCGCCGTGCGCCGGTATAAGCCAGTGTGAGAATGCGGTCAGCAGTGCGAACTGGCTGATTTCCGTCAGAATATAAAAACGCAGCGACGCTTTGGCGATCACCAGATAGCCATAGACGTAAGCGCCTACTTTTAAAACGTCGCCCACCAGCTGCCAGGCAAACAGGTCACGCATCGCGGTAAAGCGATCGGAAAACAGCAGCCAGATGGCAAAATCGCGCAGCAGCCAGACCGTCAGGCTCGCCGCCGCTACTGCCGGCAGGACGAATTTCAGCGACTTGACTATCTCGCGGGTGATATCCGTTTTGGCGCTCAGCCGCGACAGCGTCGGCAGCAGATAGACGCTAAACGAGGCGGTAATAAACTGCAGGTAGGCATCGGAGATGCTGCTCACCCCCTGCCAGATCCCGACCGCCTCCCAGCCGTAATGCGCCGCCAGCAGATTACGCATCATCACATAGGCTACCGGCAGGGTCACCGAGGTTATCAGCGCCATCAGGGTAAATTTCGATAGCTGTCCCGCCAGACCGTTATCCCAGCGCGGACGCAGGGCGCTCAGCGGGATATTACCCCGCCGCCAGAGCATAATACCCGCCGGGACCACCACCAGCGCTGGAACTAACGCCAGCCCCAGCAGCGCGCCCTGATAGCCTCCCAACACGTAGCAAGCATAGTAAGCCGCCACGCCGATCAGGCTCCCGGCAATCAGCGAGAAGGCGTTACCCGCCGCATCGCGAAAGCCTTTCATCAGCGCCAGCAGGAAATTCGCCCAGGCGATCCCCATCTGCACCAGCGCCACCAGGCGTACCAGCCCCTGATAGTGCGTATGGCCGAACAGCCCCTGGCTTATCGGCGCCGCCGCCAGTAAAAATACCAGCGCCAGCAGGGTGGAAAAGCCAAGCACCATCGCCGACGAGGTGCCCACCACCTGCTTCAGGCGCGGGGGATCGTCGTGATGCTGCGCCACCAGCTTCGTGACGCCATTAAATATCCCGGCCCCGGCCAGCACGCCGAGTACGGTGACCAGTTGCCGGAAGTTACCGGCCTGGCCAACGCCCGCCGGCCCAAACGAGACGGCCAGCAGCTTGACGACCAGCAGACCGGCGCCGATTTTGACCAGCGTCGATGCCGCCGTCCACAGTGAGGCTTTTGCTAACGACATATCAGGAGAAGTAGCTCAGCAGCGAGTTAATCACCGTCCGCTGGTTCACCACAGACAGATTGTAAAACAGCGGCAGGCGTACCAGACGCTCGCTCTCCTGAGTGGTGTAGCGGTCTTCACCGCGGAATTCGCCGAACTGTTCGCCTGCCGGGCAGCTGTGCAGGGGAATGTAATGGAATACCGCGAGGATCTCCGCCTCTTTCAGCCAGGCGATCAGTCTGCTGCGATCCTCGATATCACGCAGCTTAATGTAGAACATGTGCGCGTTTTGCCCGCAGTCGGCCGGAACCGTCGGCAGTTCGATACGCCCGGCGCGCGCCAGCGGCAGCAGCGCATCATAGTAGTTCTGCCACAGGGCCAGGCGCTGCTGGTTGATGCGCTCCGCCGCTTCCAGCTGCGCCCACAGATAGGCGGCCTGCAGGTCGGACATCAGATAGCTGGAGCCAATGTCCCGCCAGGTATATTTATCCACCAGGCCGCGAAAGAACTGGCTGCGGTTGGTGCCTTTTTCGCGAATAATCTCCGCGCGTTCCACCAGCGTGCGATCGTTGATCAGCGTCGCCCCGCCCTCACCGCCGGCGGTGTAGTTTTTGGTTTCATGGAAGCTGAAGCAGCCGATATGGCCGATGGTGCCCAGCGCGCGCCCCTTGTAGGTGGACATCACCCCCTGCGCGGCGTCTTCCACCACAAACAGGTTGTATTTGTCGGCGATGGCCATGATGGTGTCCATCTCGCAGGCTACGCCGGCATAATGCACCGGGACAATCGCCCGGGTTTTATCGGTGATGGCGGCTTCGATGAGCGTTTCGTCGATATTCATCGTATCGCGACGGATATCAACGAAGACGATTTTCGCCCCACGCAGCACAAAGGCGTTGGCGGTGGAGACAAAGGTATAGCTGGGCATAATCACTTCGTCGCCCGGCTGGATATCCAGCAGCAGCGCGGCCATCTCCAGCGAAGCCGTGCAGGAAGGGGTCAGTAGCGCTTTTGCCGTGCCAAATCGCTGCTCCATCCACTGCTGGCAGCGGCGCGTAAAGCCGCCGTCGCCGCACAGCTTGCCGCTGTTCATCGCAGACTGCATGTAATCAAGCTCGGTTCCAACCACCGGCGGCGCGTTAAATGGGATCATGGGGGTCACCTGTATAGCCAGTAGGCGGTGCTTTCCACGTTAGCACCGCTGAGAATATAACGTTTAAGCGCGGCGGTGTTGCCCATCTGGGTCGCCACCCGCAGTGTAGAAAGTCCGCGCGAGGCGGCCCAGTACCGCGCCGCCTGCATCAACTGCGCCCCGGCGCCGCGTCCGGCCAGCAGGCCGATACGCGCTTCGGTCGCAGTGATCTGCCGCAGGGAGACAAAGGCGCGAATATCGCCCTCAGGATGGCGGTAAATCAGGCACTGATGATCGAA
Organism: Klebsiella sp. 64; assembly: GCF_018223915.1. Classification (NCBI taxonomy): domain Bacteria; kingdom Pseudomonadati; phylum Pseudomonadota; class Gammaproteobacteria; order Enterobacterales; family Enterobacteriaceae; genus Klebsiella; species Klebsiella sp. 64. The sequence continues at coordinate 31,074 of NZ_JAGRQZ010000009.1, read as the reverse complement.
GGTGCCGCGCACCGCATTTTCAATCCACTGGGCATAGAAGCGGCCGCTGGCGTCGGCAGCGTACCAGGGCGCGCGAAAGCGGCTCATGGCAAATGCCTGCGCCGCCTGCTCGCGCAGCGGCGCAATATCCGCTTCCACGGCGACGTCTGCGCCGGCATCTGCAGGGCTGCCCACCGGCAGCGCCAGATCGACCTCACCTTCCACCAGCTGAAAACCCAGCCGCTGCAGCGCGTCCAGCCGGACGGTGTCGCTGGCGGCGATCTTCGCCTGCACTCGCGACCACCCCGCCAGCGCCTCAGGCGTCAGCCGCGGCGCGTGCTCGTCAAAGCGCACGATCGCGCTGTTCACGGCAAAGAAGCGGTTCTCCCACTCCAGGGGGTCAATACTGGCGCGGACGGGCACGGAGCAGATCCAGCAGATATTGGCCGTAGCCGGTTTTTTCCAGCCGCTTCGCCGCACGTTTGACGCCGTCGTCGTCCAGCCAGCCGTTACGCCAGCCGATCTCTTCCAGACAGGCGATTTTAAAGCCCTGGCGCTTCTCGACGGTCTGCACGAACATGCTGGCCTCGATCAGGCTATCGTGGGTGCCGGTGTCCAGCCAGGCAAAGCCGCGTCCAAGCAGTTCGACAGTCAATGCGCCATCCTCCAGATACATCTGGTTGATGGAGGTGATTTCCAGCTCGCCGCGCTCGGATGGTTTGACCCGTTTGGCATACTCCGTCACCTTGCCATCGTAGAAATAGAGACCGGTGACCGCCCAGTTCGACTTCGGCTGCTTCGGCTTCTCTTCCAGCGATAGCGCACGGAAGTTATCATCAAACTCCACCACGCCAAAGCGCTCAGGATCCATCACCTGATAGCCAAAAATCGTCGCCCCTTCCGTGCGGGCAGCGACGCTGCGCAGCTTCGGGCTAAAGCTTTGGCCGAAGAAGATATTGTCGCCTAACACCAGACACGCCGGTTCGCCGTTAAGAAAGGCTTCGCCGATGATAAACGCCTGGGCTAAACCATCCGGCGTCGGCTGTACGGCATAGTGCAGCGCAATGCCAAACTCTGAGCCATCGCCGAGCAGGCGCTGGAAATCACGTAGGTCGTCCGGCGTGGTGATAATCAGGATCTCACGGATCCCGGCCAGCATTAATACCGACAGCGGGTAGTAGATCATCGGCTTATCGTAGATCGGCAACAGCTGCTTCGATACGCCGCGGGTGATGGGATGTAGCCGCGTTCCGGAACCGCCCGCCAGAATAATACCTTTCATCATTCCCCCCAGAGATGATTAGCTTTGCAGCCCAAGACGCTCGCCCTGATAGCTTCCGTCCTGAACCCGACGCCACCAGGCCTCGTTCGCCAGATACCACGCCACGGTCTTACGCATACCGGAGGTGAAAGTCTCTGCCGGCGTCCAGCCCAGCTCGCGGGCAATCTTCGAAGCATCAATGGCATAGCGCAGATCGTGGCCCGGACGATCGGCAACGAAGGCGATCAGATCGCGATAGTGCGCCACGCCCTGCGGCTTATCCGGCGCCAGCTCTTCCAGCAGCTGACAAATGGTTTCCACCACCTCGATATTTTTCCGTTCGTTATGACCGCCGATATTGTAAGTTTCGCCCGGTTCGCCGCGGGTCGCCACCAGATACAGCGCTCTGGCGTGATCTTCCACGTACAGCCAGTCGCGGATCTGTTGTCCATTGCCATACACCGGCAGCGGCTTGCCCGCCAGCGCGTTAAGGATCGTCAGCGGGATCAGCTTCTCGGGAAAGTGATACGGGCCGTAGTTATTTGAGCAGTTGGTGATAAGCGTCGGCAGGCCATAGGTTCGCAGCCAGGCGCGCACCAGGTGGTCGCTGCTGGCTTTCGAAGCCGAATAGGGGCTGCTTGGCGCATAGGGCGTGGTCTCGGTAAAGAAATCATCGCTGCCGTGCAGATCGCCATACACTTCATCGGTGGAGATGTGATGGAAGCGAAACGCCGATTTTTGCGCCGTAGCCAGGGTATTCCACCAGCTACGGGCCGCCTCCAGCAGCGTATAGGTGCCCACGATATTGGTCTCGATAAACGCCGCCGGGCCGTCAATCGAACGATCGACATGGCTTTCCGCCGCCAGGTGCATCACCGTATCCGGTTGATGCTGACGAAAAATGCGATCCAGCTCGGCGCGGTCGCAGATATCCACCTGTTCAAAGGCGAAACGCGCATCCTGCGCCACCGGCGCCAGCGACATTAAATTGCCGGCGTAGGTCAGTTTATCCACCACCACCACGCGATCGGCGGTGTGCTGGATAATCTCCCGCACTACCGCCGAACCAATGAAGCCCGCGCCGCCGGTGACCAGAATGGTTCTCACCGCCACACTCCTTTGGTGTCGACGATAAACGCCTGGGTGACGCTATCGCCGCTAACGGCTTTAAATTGGTTATGATCGACCAGCATCACCAGCACATCGGCGCTGGCCAGCGCCGCCTCAAGGGTCGCCAGCGTACACAGTCCATCGAGTTTCTTCGGCAGCGCGTGAATGTTGGGCTCAACCACCTGGGTCGTGCCGCTGTGCCAGCGGGCAATCTGCGCGGCAATTTCCATCGCCGGACTTTCGCGCAGGTCGTCAATATTCGGTTTAAAAGCGAGGCCAAAACAGGCGATCGTCAGTTCGCTGGCCCGCTTGTTGGTGGCATTCAGGCAGTCCGCCACCTGCGCTTTCACCTGTTCGATAACCCATTCCGGCTTGTGGTCGTTGACCTCGCGAGCGGTGCGGATCAGACGCGCCTGCTGCGGGTTTTGCGCCACGATAAACCATGGGTCGACGGCGATACAGTGGCCGCCAACACCCGGGCCCGGCTGCAGGATATTGACGCGCGGATGGCGGTTCGCCAGGCGGATCAGCTCCCAGACGTTAATCCCCTGGTCGGCGCAAATCAGCGACAGCTCGTTGGCAAAAGCGATGTTGACGTCGCGGAAGCTGTTTTCCGTCAGCTTGCACATCTCGGCGGTGCGCGAGTTGGTCACCACGCATTCGCCTTCAAGGAAGATTTTATACAGCTCGCTGGCGCGAGCGGAGCAGACCGGCGACATGCCGCCGATAACACGGTCGTTTTTAATCAGCTCGACCATCACCTGACCGGGCAATACCCGCTCCGGGCAGTAGGCGATATTCACGTCCGCCGCTTCACCCACCTGCTGGGGGAAGCTAAGATCCGGGCGCATCTCCGCCAGCCACTCGGCCATCTGTTCGGTCGACCCGACCGGTGAGGTGGACTCGAGGATCACCAGCGACCCTTTCTTTAACGTCGGCGCAATGGATTTGGCGGCCGACTCGACAAACACCATATCCGGCTCGTGGCGATCTTTAAACGGCGTCGGCACGGCAATCAGGTAAGCATCCGCCTCCACCGGAGTGGTGGTGGCGCTTAAATACCCCTGCTCGACCGCGGTCTTCACCACGCTCGCCAGATCTGGCTCCACGATATGAATCTCTCCACGGTTAATGGTCTCCACGGCATGTTGATTAACATCAACGCCGACCACCCGCTTCTGCCGGGAGGCGAACGCGGCAGCGGTTGGCAGCCCGATATAGCCAAGGCCAATCACTGAAATGGTAGAAAAACTCATAGCGTTACCTGATTATTTTTAAGTGCAGACAAAATGCGACGACATGCTTCGCCATCGCCATAGGGATTATGCGCGCGGCTCATCGCCTGGTATGCAGCATCATCCTCCAGCAGTCGCGTCACTTCCGCGACGATGCGCTGGCTGTCGGTGCCCACCAGACACACGGTGCCGGCGGCCACCGCTTCCGGACGTTCGGTCATATCGCGCATGACCAGCACCGGCTTACCCAGCGAGGGGGCCTCTTCCTGAATGCCGCCGGAATCGGTCAGGATCAGCCAGGCGCGATCCATCAGCCAGACGAACGGCAGGTAATCCTGCGGTTCAATCAACATCACATTGTCAATATGACCAAGAATACGATTCACCGGCTCGCTGACATTAGGATTCAGGTGAACCGGATAGACAATCTGCACCTCAGGGTGGGTATGGGCTATCTCGGCCAGCGCCTGGCAGATCTGTTCAAAACCGAGCCCAAAGCTTTCCCGCCGGTGGCCGGTAACCAGAATCATCTTTTTACCGTGGCTGATGAAAGGATAGCGCTGCAGCAGGGTCTCCCGTAGCGCTTCATCACCCAGCACCCGATCCCGCACCCAGAACAGGGCGTCAATGACCGTATTCCCGGTAACCGTGATGCGACTGTCGGCAATATTTTCCCGCAGCAGGTTCTGCCGCGAGGTTTCCGTGGGGGCGAAATGGTATGTCGCCAGATGGCCGGTCAACGTACGGTTGCCTTCTTCCGGCCACGGCGAACTTAAATCGCCGGTGCGCAGGCCGGCCTCTACGTGACCCACCGGTATCCGCTGGTAAAACGCCGCCAGGCTCGCCGCCATGGTGGTGGTGGTATCGCCATGCACCAGCACCACGTCGGGTTTAAACGACTCCAGCACCGGCTTCAGCCCTTCAAGGATGCGACAGGTGATCTCGGTCAGCCCCTGCCCCGGCTTCATGATGTTGAGATCGTAGTCCGGGACAATAGAGAAAAGTTTCAACACCTGATCGAGCATCTCCCGATGCTGCGCGGTCACGCATACTTTCGCCTCAAAATGAGGATCCTTTGCCAGCGCATGGACCAGAGGCGCCATCTTGATGGCTTCCGGCCTCGTGCCAAATACAGTTAGTACTTTCACATCGATTCTCTTCGATTAGGCGATGAAGGTCATCTGCCCTTCACCACAGGCCGCAATCACAGGACACGACGACGCGATAACGCCACGCCTGCGCCGATGAGCGCACCCACAATCCCCCACATCACCATCAGAAATACACGGCGCGGGCTATCGCGTTTTACAGGTTCTTCCGGCGTCCGCAAATACCGGTAAGTCTGAAAACGCGGATCTAACGTTGGACCGACGTTCAACGTGCTCAGCATGGCGCGGTTCTGGTCGTAATCGAGGTCATATTCCGGCCCGACGGCCTGCAGGTTTTCCAGCCTGGCCTGCAGCATCGGCCTGCCCAATAAAAATAGCTCTGAATCCGGCAACTGATCGGCAGGAACATCCGTTTCGCTACGTGAAATATTGTGCTGCTGAGCCACCTTCAGCGCCTGCTCCACGCTGTGCGTCCGGCGGTTGAAGATGGCCTCGGCCACCTCTTCCTGGCGCTTCACCTGCGCCTTCATCTGCACCGTCCGCGCCGCCCAGGCGCCTTTAAGTTCGTCGTTAAGATGGCCTGCCGCCCGCTGGCTGGCGAAGGCCACATACTGACGCAACAGATTATTGGCATCCTGCCCGGTCTCGGCGGTCAGTTTGACGCTGTCGTTAATGCTCTTGGCCGCATCGCCTGGCATAAACTGGATATTGTTAATCAGGTCATCCAGCATCGCCGCATCAGCGCGGGCATTACCCGACTGACGCTGCTTGTAGTAGTCCGTTTGCAGCCAGAAATCGCGCCGGGTATCCCAAGAGGCCAGCTGCATGATGAACTCTTTATACGCTTCATCCATGGCGGAAGGCTGGTCGACCGAGGCGAGGTCGGCTTTAATGTCCAGATTGCGTAAGAACTGCTGTTGGGAATAGTATCCCCCCAACATATTGACAGTAGGCCGATCGGTGATCGCCGTGGCGCTCCACTCCTGGCGAGCAAAGAAGGTGTACACCAGCACGATGGCGGCGAAGAGTACGGCGCCGCCGACTATCCAGCCTTTTCCTGCCCATAAAGCGCGAAACAGCCCGCGAATATCCAGCTCGTTCTCAACGTTCACTGCTTGTGCTCCCGGTAATGGTTGAGTCATCACATCCCCAGCTCTACTTGGTTAGTTTCGGATTATTGCCGCTGTGTCGCCGAATTCTGCGTCTGATGCGCTTAACCAGGCGCGCCACTTTCCAGGCGCGCTTAATACAGTAGCCATAAAGAAAGAAGGCTACCAAAAAGAGAATTAACATCACCCATTCCGGCACAATGCGGGTGTACTCCGCCACGACGCCAACCAGCGCCAGCAGGGCGGCGGCCAGGGTAATCAGGACAAACGCCTGGCGGGAAGTAAACCCGGCGCGCATGATCAAATGATGAATATGCTGACGGTCCGGTGAGAAAGGACTCATGCCTTTGCGCAGGCGGCGATACATAATCGCCACCATGTCCATCAGCGGGATAGCGATAATCCACAGCGCGGTCACCGGGCTAATGGGATGCGTTTTACCTTGCGTGGTTTCCAGCAGGATCCAGATGATGGTGAAGCCAATCATCGTGCTGCCGGCGTCACCCATAAAGACTTTATAGCGGCGGCCGAGGGCGCCAAGATTGAGAAGAATATAGGGTAGAATGGCGGCGATCATCGCGAAACACCACATCGCCAGGCTGTACTGACCATCAAACCAAAGGATAATCCCGGTCGCCGCAAAAGAGACCGATGACAGTCCGCCGAGCAGGCCGTCGATACCATCGACCATGTTGAACGCATTGATAGCGGCCCAGACGGCAAACAGCGTCAGGAAGAAGCCGAAGGGCCCCAGCACCAGTTCCCACGAGCCAAAAATAAAGCCCAAACTACTCAGATGCAGATTCCCTGCCATCATCATAATCACGGCGATCGCGGCCTGAATGACCGCGCGAATTTTCACGCTGATGTCGAAGCGATCGTCAAGCGCGCCAACCAGCACCAATACCCCCGCGCAGGCCAGATACAGCGAGGCGTGAGGAATATAATAATCGGCGATGGCGAAAGTGAAACAGATACCTGCATAAACTGAGATACCACCGACCAACGGAATCAACCCCTGATGCCGTTTGCGATAGTTGGGTTTATCCACTAACCCGATCTTTTTTGCCACTTTCCGCACGACAAAAATAAAGAGGGTCGTGAATAAGAAAATACTGATTAATTCAGTAATAGCAGTGAGTAAATTCACAACGCATGTGCTCTCAGCATAGTTAATCCGGGAAGTATAGCGATGATGCCCCAACTCCAGAAGGGGAAAAGCAGAACATTACAAATTTATTGTATAGATTTTAGTCTGTTAAAGCTGTCTCCGCCTGCTATCCGGCGCCATTATACGACAACTTTCGTCCCGCTTTCTCTGTCTCTGGATCATACAAACCCAAAAATGAAAACGCCACGCAAAGGCGTGGCGTTTTTGGCTTTTTTTACCTTACGAGCGCTTCATCATATCGAAGAAGTCATCATTCGTCTTGGTCATTGCCAGCTTATTGATGAGGAATTCCATCGCATCAATCTCACCCATCGGATGGATAATTTTGCGCAGGATCCACATTTTCTGCAGCTCTTCCTGAGTGGTAAGCAGCTCTTCTTTACGGGTACCGGAACGGTTGTAGTCGATAGCCGGGAAGACGCGTTTTTCAGCAATCTTACGAGAGAGGTGCAGTTCCATGTTACCGGTGCCTTTAAACTCTTCGTAGATAACTTCGTCCATTTTGGAACCGGTGTCGATCAGCGCCGTGGCGATGATGGTCAGGCTACCGCCCTCCTCGACGTTACGTGCCGCACCAAAGAAACGCTTCGGACGGTGCAGGGCGTTGGCGTCCACACCACCGGTCAACACTTTACCGGAAGCCGGAACCACGGTGTTGTAGGCACGCGCCAGACGGGTAATGGAGTCGAGCAGGATGATAACGTCTTTCTTGTGTTCAACCAGACGTTTCGCTTTCTCAATAACCATCTCGGCAACCTGCACGTGACGGGATGCCGGCTCGTCAAAGGTGGAAGCAACCACTTCACCTTTCACCAGACGCTGCATCTCGGTCACTTCTTCCGGACGTTCGTCGATCAGCAGTACCATCAGGACACAGTCCGGGTGGTTGTATGCGATGCTCTGCGCGATGTTCTGCAGCAGCATGGTTTTACCGGCTTTCGGCGGCGCGACGATGAGGCCACGCTGGCCGCGGCCAATCGGGGAGGCCAGATCCAGTACGCGAGCGGTTAAGTCTTCGGTAGAACCGTTACCACGCTCCATACGCAGGCGAGAGTTCGCGTGCAGCGGCGTTAAGTTCTCGAACAGGATCTTGTTACGCGCGTTTTCCGGCTTGTCGTAGTTAACTTCGTTAACTTTCAGCAGCGCAAAGTAACGTTCACCCTCTTTCGGAGGACGAATCTTACCGGAAATGGTGTCACCAGTGCGGAGGTTGAAACGGCGGATTTGGCTGGGGGATACGTAGATGTCGTCAGGGCCGGCGAGGTAGGAGCTGTCTGCGGAGCGGAGGAATCCAAATCCATCCTGCAGTATCTCCAGTACGCCGTCGCCAAAGATATCTTCGCCACTCTTCGAATGCTGCTTGAGGATGGCAAAAATAATATCCTGCTTACGCATACGAGCCAGGTTTTCCAGCCCCATATTTTCGCCGAGAGTAATCAGCTCAGAAACCGGCGTATTCTTTAATTCGGTAAGATTCATAGTGGTGTGGGTTCTTAAACTCGGGGTAAATCTCGAACTTAATGTTGTGAATGGTATGGCAGGAACTTCCATGCCTGTTAACGGCCTTCATCTCGTGTCTGTACGTTGCCTGGTCACAGGAAAGAACGCAGAACTGAAACGACTAGACGGAATGAGTGAAAAGCCCGGAATTATTAGCTTCACGCGCATTTATGCGGGATGCTTCGGGTAAAACAAGATTCAAACAAGGTATGTTTAAAACGAAGTCTGTGGATTAACTTAGCACGACTCCAGCCGGGCGTCCAGAGTTCCGCAAAAAATAGGAATCTGGACGCCGGAACAGCAATTCGCTTACGCCAGGTTAGCGTCGAGGAACTCTTTCAGCTGACCCTTGGACAGGGCGCCAACTTTAGTGGCCGCCACTTCGCCGTTTTTAAACAGCAGCAGGGTTGGGATACCGCGAATGCCGTATTTCGGCGCAGTGCCCGGGTTCTGGTCAATGTTCAGCTTAGCTACGGTCAGTTTGCCCTGATACTCTTCAGCGATCTCATCCAGAATCGGGGCGATCATTTTGCACGGACCACACCACTCTGCCCAGAAATCGACGAGGGTCAGCCCGTCAGCCTTGAGTACGTCCGTGTCAAAACTGTCGTCAGTCAGGTGAATAATTTTATCGCTCATATTTAACTCCACAGGAATAAGCCTGGTGTGTTGGTGTCGTAGCCATCAACGACGCGCTGCGGCTACGTTATGCACGCTATTCTTCAGGATACCTCAATTCTCTGGCCTGCCAACTGGCGCAATCCATCATGGACTCGCCTGTTGACGCCAGGGTGCCCGAACGCGAACTGCATGCTGCAGATTTATCGCTCCCGACTCGCTTAGTAGTCTAAGCTATCCTGGATTCGTTCAGTTACCGTAGACGTACCTTGAATAATTTCGTACACCGCCAACGAAAGGTTGACGTTATTTCACCGGATACGCTTTCTTAATGCAATAGTTAGCTGATATTCTACCACACTATGAGCAAAACACATTTAACAGAACAGAAGTTTTCCGACTTCGCCCTGCACCCGGCAGTCATTGAAGCCCTTGAAAAGAAAGGGTTTCATAATTGCACACCCATTCAGGCCCTCGCCCTTCCGCTGACGCTGGAAGGCCGCGATGTCGCCGGGCAGGCGCAAACCGGTACCGGTAAAACGATGGCGTTCCTGACGTCAACGTTTCATTATCTTCTCTCTCACCCGGCTATCGCCGATCGCCAGGTTAACCAACCGCGCGCGCTGATTATGGCGCCGACGCGTGAACTGGCGGTACAGATCCACGCCGACGCTGAGCCACTGGCGCAGGCCACCGGTCTGAAGCTGGGTCTGGCTTACGGCGGCGACGGCTACGATAAGCAGTTGAAAGTGCTGGAAAGCGGCGTCGATATTCTGATCGGCACCACTGGTCGTCTGATCGATTACGCGAAGCAGAACCACATTAACCTCGGCGCCATTCAGGTTGTCGTGCTGGACGAAGCCGATCGCATGTACGATCTCGGCTTTATTAAAGATATCCGCTGGCTGTTCCGCCGCATGCCGCCGGCCACTCAGCGCCTGAACATGTTGTTCTCCGCGACCCTTTCTTATCGCGTCCGCGAACTGGCGTTCGAACAAATGAATAACGCCGAGTACGTTGAAGTCGAGCCGGAACAGAAGACAGGCCACCGTATTAAAGAAGAGCTCTTCTACCCGTCCAATGAAGAAAAAATGCGCCTGCTGCAGACGCTGCTGGAAGAAGAGTGGCCCGATCGCGCCATCGTCTTCGCCAATACCAAGCATCGTTGTGAAGATATCTGGGGGCATCTCGCCGCCGACGGCCATCGCGTAGGTCTGCTGACCGGCGACGTGGCGCAGAAAAAACGTCTGCGTATTCTCGAAGAATTTACCCGCGGCGACCTCGATATCCTGGTCGCGACTGACGTTGCCGCTCGTGGTTTGCACATTCCGGCCGTGACCCACGTCTTTAACTACGATCTGCCGGACGACTGCGAAGATTACGTTCACCGCATCGGCCGTACCGGTCGCGCTGGCGCCAGCGGTCACTCCATTAGCCTCGCCTGCGAAGAGTATGCGCTGAATCTGCCGGCGATCGAAACCTATATTGGTCACTCAATTCCGGTCAGTAAGTACAACCCGGACGCGCTGATGACCGACCTGCCTAAACCGCTGCGTCTGACCCGTGCGCGCCCAGGCAACGGCCCGCGCCGTAACGGTCCACCGCGCAATCGTCGTCGTTCAGGTTAAGAGATCTATGCCATACGCTCAGTCATTCAGAATCTGCCAGGGCGACCTTCCTCTGGCGACCCGCTCAGTGATGTGGATCGGGCCTAAGCGCCCCGCCGACCAGGGAGCCTTCTGAACGATGAAGAGTATGAGCTCCACCTCGCTATATGCCGCCATTGATTTGGGCTCCAATAGTTTCCATATGTTGGTGGTGCGCGAGGTGGCGGGCAGCATCCAGACGCTGAGCCGCATTAAGCGTAAGGTTCGACTGGCCGCCGGCCTGAATAGCGACAACACCCTCTCCGCAGAAGCGATGGAACGGGGCTGGCAGTGCTTACGCCTGTTTGCCGAGCGCCTGCAGGATATTCCGCCGACGCAAATCCGCGTCGTGGCCACCGCCACGCTGCGTCTTGCCGTCAATGCGGGAGAGTTTCTGGCGAAAGCGCAGGAGATCCTCGGCACTCCAGTGCAAGTGATCAGCGGCGAAGAAGAAGCGCGCCTGATTTACCAGGGTGTCGCCCACACCACCGGCGGCGCCGATCAGCGCCTGGTGGTCGATATCGGCGGTGCCAGCACCGAGCTGGTGACCGGGACCGGCGCACAAACAACCTCGCTGTTTAGCCTGTCGATGGGCTGTGTCACCTGGCTTGAACGCTATTTTGCCGACCGTAGTCTGACGAAAGAGAATTTCGATCTCGCCGAAGCGGCTGCGCGCGAGGTGCTACTGCCCGTCGCCGATGTGCTGCGCTATCACGGATGGAAAGTGTGCGTTGGCGCCTCCGGCACCGTTCAGGCTCTGCAGGAAATTATGATGGCGCAGGGGATGGATGAACGAATCACCCTCGCCAAACTCCAGCAGCTTAAACAGCGCGCTATCCAGTGCGGACGTCTGGAAGAGCTGGAGATCGAAGGCTTAACCCTTGAGCGGGCGCTGGTGTTTCCTAGCGGGCTGGCGATCCTGATCGCTATCTTCAGCGAACTGAATATTCAGTGTATGACCCTCGCGGGCGGCGCGTTACGCGAAGGCCTGGTGTACGGCATGCTGCATCTCTCCGTTGAGCAGGACATCCGCAGCCGCACGCTGCGTAATATTCAGCGTCGTTTTATGATCGACACCGAACAGGCCCAGCGCGTCGGCGGCCTTGCCAGTCATCTGCTCAGTCAGTTGGATGGCAGCTGGGAGCTGGATCCGCTAAGCCGTGATTTACTCCTTAGCGCCTGTGCGCTGCATGAGATTGGGCTGAGCGTGGATTTTAAGCGCGCGCCGCAGCACGCCGCCTATCTGGTCAATAACCTCGACCTGCCGGGCTTTACCCCGGCGCAGAAGAAGCTGATTGCCACGCTGCTCCTTAACCAGACTAACGCTATCGACCTCTCTTCGCTTCATCAGCAGAATGCCGTCCCGCCGCGGGTGGCTGAGCATCTGTGTCGTCTGCTGCGACTGGCAATCCTGTTTGCCAGCCGGCGGCGCGACGATCTGTTGCCCGCCATTCAGCTGACCGCTCAAGACGAACAACTGACGCTGATATTGCCGGGAAACTGGCTGGATGAACATCCGCTGGGTCGGGAGATGGTCGATCAGGAGTGTCAGTGGCAAAGCTACGTCCACTGGATACTTCGGGTCGCCAGCGGCGATACGCTGAAATAATATCCAGCCAGGAGGGCGGATGCGGGAAGAACTGGATTTCAAATCGCTACGCTTTTTCTCTGCGCTCTACCGCTTGGGCAATGTTTCCCCAGCAGCGGACGCGCTCGATATCAGCCAGCCCACCGGCAGCCTTTTGCTGAAAAAACTACGAGATCATTTTGCTGACCCGCTGTTTGTCCGGGTCGGGCAGCGGATGATCCCGACGCCGCGAGCGGACGCGATCGCCCCCACCATCTCGACTCTTCTCCAGCTTGCCGATAACGATTTAGCGGTCAAACCTGAATTTCTTCCCCAGCAGAGCCAGCGTAATTTTACGATCGGTATGACCGATATCAGCCAAATGACGCTGCTGCCTTTATTGCAAATTGCGCTCCAGCAGCAGGCGGCGGACGGGATCACCTTTACGGTACAGAATCTGGATGAGCAGACCCTCAACGCCCTCGAATCCGGGAAATGCGATCTCGCGATCGGCTATCTGACGCAGCTTCCGGAAAGCGTCTACCAGCAACATCTCTTCGATCAATCATATGTCTGCCTGGCTGCGGAAAACCATCCTCGCATTCGCGCACAGCTCCGCGCCGAAGACTGGCGCCAGGAAAAGCATCTGGCGATCCGCGTGGAGGGGACTGCCCATGGCGATATGGATAAGCTGCTTGATGAGCACCACATGCCCCGGCGCATTGCGCTAACGTTACCAAGTTTTTTAGGTACCGGTGAGCTGGTGGCCGAAAGCGATATGATTGCCGTCGTCCCGGAACAGGTGGCGCGGCATATCACCCGGCGCTATCCCTGCCGCAGCTGGCCGCTGCCTTTTCCCCTCGCCAAAATCGCCATCCGTCAGGTCTGGCATCAGCGGCTGCACCGCGATCCCGGACATATCTGGCTACGCTCGCTGATCGCTACGCTTGCCGATCCCGCACAGCAGAGTACTTCTATTAAAATCTAAGTAACAAAATACGCCCGTGTATTGGTTTTATTAATAACCCCTATTACGTTTGGTTTATTGCTGGTAATACGTGAAAGCTTTTATTCTCCTCGCATCAAGCCACACTGACTCATATCGCAAGGAAAATATCATGCGCGGAAAAATTGCTTTAGAAGAACACGTATCCACTCCTGAAAATAACCGTCTGTGGGATTCATCTGGTGAAGCAGGTCGTAACGGCACAGAATATATGAAAGATGTTGAACGCCGCCTGCTGGATCGCAGCATTCAGCTGGAAGAAATGGCGCAGCGTCATATTGATCATGTAATTCTTTCTCTGACTTCACCTGGCGCCCAGTCTATTTTAGATAAAGCCAAAGCCGTCTCTTTTGCCCGCGATACCAACGATTTTATCGTTGAGAATTATGTTAAGCCAAATCCGGACAAATTCAGCGCCTTCGCCACCCTGGCATTGCAGAACCCGGAAGCCGCGGCGGAAGAGCTGGAGCGCGCCGTGAAAAAGTTAGGCATGAAAGGTGCGCTGATCAACGGCTACACCAACGTTAAAGATAGCGAGCATGGCCTGTATCTTGATGACGAATCCATGCTGGTATTCTGGGATAAGGTCAACGAGCTGAACGTGCCTGTCTATCTGCATCCTCGTGAACCGCTGGAAGGCCCGGCGCGTGGCATCTATACCGGTTACGAAAGCCTGATCGGCTCTGCCTGGGGCTTCGCTCAGGAAACGGCAGTGCATGCTATTCGTCTGATGATGAGCGGTCTGTTCGATCGTTATCCTAACCTCAATCTGGTGCTGGGTCACCTCGGCGAAGGGCTGGTACATATGCTGCCGCGCACTCAACATCGTCTCTATCGTCAGCGTTTCGGCTGCGGTCTGGGTAAAGCGGAAAAACCGTTAATGCACTACCTGCAGAATAACTTCATCGTTACCACCAGCGGCCATTTCAATACCCATTCACTGAATAATGCTATTGAAGTCATGGGCGCCGATCGCGTGATGTTCTCTGTCGATTATCCGTATGAAGATATTCATCAGGCCTGCGACTGGTTTGATCCTTTAGAACTTGAAGCAGGCCTGAAAGAGAAAATCGCCTGGGGTAATGCCAGCCGCGTATTTAACATTAAATAATTAATTTAAATATTTCAGGGCCTGTATATTCAGGCCCTGATTTTTATTAGAGAAAATAAATTATGGCTATAGGTATATTTGTCTGTAGCGGCTCGCTTCTCGTTGGTGCGCTGGCGGGCGCTTCACTGAATCGTTTTATTCCGGAACATTTCAAAAAAACCTTACCGTTGATCGCCGGACTGATCTCAATCAGTATGGGCATATTCTTTGTCAATAAATTGCATAACCTGCCGCCGATTGCCCTGGCTATTATTGTCGGCACGATTATCGGCGGCCTGTTGAATATTGAAAAATGGATTGAACGAGCCGGAACAACGCTGCGCAGCCCCATTGAACGTATCTTTCCGGCGCAGTCCAGCGCCAGCGTCGGTGCGGAAGATTTTATGAATCAGTTTATCGCCGTGCTGATCCTGTTCTGCGCCAGCGGTACCGGCATCTTCGGCGCCTTAACCGAAGGGATGACCGGCGACCCGACCATTCTGCTGACCAAGTCGATCCTCGACTTTTTTACTGCCGCGATTTTCGCCTCCACGCTGGGGTATATCATCACCGTGATCTTTATTCCCCAGCTGATTGTTTTCGTTATCCTGTTTTTCGCGGCAACCTTTATCATGGCGTTAATCAATCCGTCGATGATCGCCGACTTCACCGCCTGCGGCGGCATCATTATGCTGGCGACCGGTTTCCGTCTGTGCGGGATCCGTGCCTTCCCTACCGCCAATATGCTGCCCTCGCTAATACTGGTGATGCCCTTCTCCGCCGCCTGGCAGCAGTTTATCGCCTGAGACGCTAAGCTTTTTTCGCCTTTGCCAGCATCGCCCGAATATTAGCGACGTTGGCCTGGCCTTTTTGCATCCGCTCTTCAGGCGTAATGGTTTTGCGTGCCTGCTCCCAGATAAGGTCGTCCTGAGGGAGCTCCAGCAGAAAACGACTCGGTTCAGGACGCACCAGCTCGCCATATTGCCGGCGCTCCTTACAGAGCGTAAAGGTCAGCTCTTTCTGCGCACGGGTGATGCCAACGTAGGCTAACCGTCGCTCTTCATCGACGTTATCTTCATCAATGCTGCTTTGGTGCGGCAGCAATCCCTCTTCCATTCCCACCAGATAAACGTAGGGGAACTCCAGCCCCTTTGACGCATGGAGAGTCATCAGCTGCACCTGATCCAGCTCTTCATCCGATTCGCCGCGCTCCATCATGTCGCGCAGGGTAAAGCGGGTGACCACCTGGGTCAGGGTCATCGGCTCATCGATTTCGCTGCCTTCCAGCATCTCGGTCATCCAGGTAAACAGCTGGTTGACGTTTTTCATGCGCATTTCCGCGGCTTTCGGGCTGGGCGAGGTTTCATACAGCCAGGATTCGTAGTCGATCCCGCGAATCAAATCGCGCACGGCGTTGACCGGCTCGCGTTCGGCCAGCTGCTGGATCTCGCGTAGCCAGTGGGTGAAGCGGGTGAGAGATTCATAGCCGCGCCCGGTCAGCGTCTGGCTGAGACCCATATCAAAGCTGGCGGTGAACAATCCTTTGTTGCGGCCCATCGCCCACTCACCGAGCTTTTGCAGCGTCGCCGGGCCGATCTCGCGCTTCGGCGTGTTGACGATACGCAGGAAGGCGCTGTCGTCGTCCGGGTTGGTCAGCACGCGCAGATAGGCCAGCAGATCTTTAATTTCCGGACGCGAAAAGAACGACGTGCCGCCGGAGATTTTGTACGGGATGCGGTTCTGCATCAGCATCTTTTCAAAGACCCGCGACTGGTGATTGCCGCGATAAAGAATCGCGTAGTCTTTGTAATTGGTTTTATTAATGAAGTGGTGGGCGATCAGCTCCCCGGCCACGCGCTCCGCTTCATGATCTTCATTGTTGGCGGAGAGCACTTTCAGCTCCGCGCCATATCCCAGTTCGGAGAACAGCCGCTTTTCAAAGACGTGAGGGTTATTGGCGATCAAAATGTTGGCGGCTTTCAGAATACGCCCGGATGAGCGGTAGTTCTGCTCAAGCTTGATCACCTGCAGCGCCGGGAAGTCCTGGCTGAGCAGCACCAGGTTCTGCGGCCGCGCGCCGCGCCACGAGTAGATCGACTGGTCGTCATCGCCCACCACGGTAAAGCGCGCCCGCTGACCCACCAGCAGTTTCACCAGCTCATACTGGCTGGTATTGGTATCCTGATACTCATCTACCAGCAGGTAGCGGATCTTATTTTGCCAGCGCTCGCGCACCTCCTCGTTGCGCTGCAGCAGCAGCGTTGGCAGCAGGATCAGATCGTCAAAATCGAGGACATTGCAGGCCTTCATGTGCGCGTCGTATAGCCCATAGCAGTGGGCGAAAATACGATCCCGTTCGCCTTTCGCGCCAGCGGCGGCCTGCGCCGGGGTTTTTAGATCGTTTTTCCAGTTAGAGATCGTCGAGATCAGCTGCTGAAGCACCACTTTGTCATCTTCGATCAACCCTTCGGTCAGTTCCTTAAGCAGCGCCACCTGATCGGTATCGTCGAATAAGGAAAAGTTAGACTTCATACCCAGCGCAGCGTATTCCCGCTTAATGATATCCAGCCCCAGGGTGTGGAAAGTGGAGATCATCAGGCCACGCGCCTCTTTGCGCCCCAGCGTTTGCCCAACGCGCTCTTTCATCTCGCGCGCGGCTTTATTGGTAAAGGTCACGGCCGCGATATGGCGCGCCTGATAGCCGCAGCCGCGGATCAGGTGGGCGATTTTATTCGTAATAACGCGGGTCTTACCGGAACCGGCGCCCGCCAGCACCAGGCACGGTCCGGTGACGAATTCGACGGCTTGTTGTTGGCCAGGGTTTAAACGCATGGGAGTCTTGCTCAATCTTCGAACGGGGTGGGGATTGTAGCAGAAAGCGGAGCCGAGATTTACTGACTGATGGTAAAGTGTCAGCCACGCAAACCATCCTGAGAATGATGTCATGGCAAAAAGCGCAGCGGCCCTGCATATCCTGGTCAAAGAAGAGAAACTGGCGCTGGAGATCCTCGCCAAACTGGAGCGGGGCGTCAGCTTCGATCATCTGGCGAAACGCTATTCTAAATGTCCGTCTGGCCGCAACGGCGGCGACTTAGGCGAGTTTCAGCAAGGCGCGATGGTCGGTCCGTTTGATCAAGCCGTCTTCAGCTGTCCGCTGCTCAAACCCTATGGCCCGGTGAAAACCAAATTCGGCTACCACATCATCAAGGTGCTGTATCGCCGCTAGCGCGTGATACTATGGCGCCCTGATTTATCCCAACTCACTCAAGGCGCAATCATGGCTAAAACCGCGGCAGCACTGCATATCCTGGTAAAAGAAGAGAAACTGGCGCTCGATCTGCTCGAGCAGCTCAAAAACGGCGCCGATTTCGGCAAGCTGGCAAAGAAACACTCCATTTGTCCGTCAGGCAAACGCGGCGGCGATCTGGGTGAGTTCCGCCAGGGCCAGATGGTACCAGCCTTCGATAAAGTGGTCTTCTCCTGCCCTGAACTGGAGCCAACCGGCCCGCTGCATACCCAGTTCGGCTACCACATCATCAAAGTGCTGTACCGGAAATAATAAAAAAACCCGGGGATCTTAATCTCCGGGTTTTTGCCTGATGGCGCTTCGCTTATCAGGCCTACTAAACAAATCCATGCCTCTATGGATTTCGGCTTGCCGGAAGGCGGCAAGGAAGTACATCCCCAGGAACAAAGATTACTATGTGACTGGGGTGTACGTACCGTAGCCAACGCATCGGCAAGTCGAAAGACGACGAGGAATTAGCCGGCTACCGCGATACGCTTCATATCGGTCATATAACCGCGCAGTTTCTTACCAACCTGCTCGATAGCGTGGCTGCGAATCGCTTCGTTCACATCGCGCAGCTGCGCGTTATCTACCGCGCCTTCGGCAATCGCTGTGCCCAGGTCGCCGGTCTGCAGGGTGGTCATGAACTCTTTCAGCAGCGGTACGCAAGCGTAAGAGAACAGGTAGTTACCATATTCAGCGGTATCGGAAATAACCACGTTCATCTCATACAGACGCTTACGGGCGATGGTGTTGGCGATAAGCGGCAGCTCATGCAGTGATTCGTAGTAAGCAGACTCTTCGATGATGCCGGAGGCCACCATGGTTTCGAAGGCCAGCTCAACGCCCGCTTTCACCATCGCGATCATCAGAACGCCTTTATCGAAGTACTCCTGCTCGCCGATTTTGCCTTCATATTGCGGCGCGGTTTCGAAGGCGGTTTTGCCGGTCTCTTCACGCCAGGTCAGCAGTTTCTTATCATCATTCGCCCAGTCCGCCATCATGCCGGAGGAGAATTCGCCGGAGATAATGTCGTCCATGTGTTTCTGGAACAGCGGCGCCATGATCTCTTTCAGCTGCTCGGACAGCGCATAAGCGCGCAGTTTCGCCGGGTTGGAGAGGCGATCCATCATCAGGGTGATGCCGCCCTGCTTCAGCGCTTCGGTGATGGTTTCCCAGCCGAACTGAATCAGTTTTTCTGCATACGCCGGATCGGTACCTTCCGCCACCAGCTTGTCGAAGCACAGCAGAGAACCCGCCTGCAGCATGCCGCAAAGGATGGTTTGCTCGCCCATCAGGTCAGATTTCACTTCCGCCACGAAGGAAGATTCCAGCACGCCCGCGCGGTGGCCGCCTGTCGCCGCAGCCCATGCTTTGGCAATCGCCATGCCTTCGCCTTTCGGGTCGTTTTCCGGGTGTACCGCGATAAGCGTCGGTACGCCGAAACCGCGTTTGTACTCTTCACGCACTTCGGTGCCCGGGCACTTCGGCGCCACCATCACCACGGTGATGTCTTTACGGATTTGCTCGCCCACTTCCACGATGTTGAAGCCGTGGGAGTAACCCAGCGCTGCGCCGTCTTTCATCAGCGGCTGTACGGAGCGCACAACGTCTGAGTGCTGTTTGTCCGGCGTCAGGTTAACCACCAGGTCGGCCTGCGGGATCAGCTCTTCATAAGTGCCGACTTTGAAGCCGTTTTCAGTCGCTTTACGCCAGGAGGCGCGCTTCTCAGCGATCGCTTCTTTACGCAGCGCATAGGAGATATCCAGGCCGGAGTCACGCATGTTCAGACCCTGGTTCAGGCCCTGCGCGCCGCAGCCGACGATGACCACTTTTTTACCCTGAAGGTAGCTTGCGCCATCGGCGAATTCGTCGCGCGCCATAAAGCGGCATTTGCCCAGCTGTGCCAGCTGCTGGCGCAGGTTCAGTGTATTAAAGTAGTTAGCCATGTCTGTAACTCCGTGATGTTGTGTCGTGCTTATTGTTCGGTTCGCTTTTGCGAGAATGAACTTACTATATGACAGGAATTTTATTGCGGAAATTGATATATTCACAACGTCACGTTGCATTTTATGAAATACAAAACCGGGGAGTACGCGTCGTGGATTTACGCGATCTGAAAACTTTTCTGCATCTGGCGGAAAGCCGCCATTTTGGCCGCAGCGCGCGGGCCATGCACGTCAGCCCGTCGACGCTTTCGCGCCAGATCCAGCGTCTGGAAGAGGACCTCGGCCAGCCGCTGTTCGTGCGAGATAATCGCACGGTGACCCTTACCGAAGCCGGGGAAGAGTTACGTACCTTTGCCCAACAGACTTTATTGCAGTATCAGCAGCTTCGTCACGTCATCGATCAGCAGGGCCCTTCGCTCTCCGGCGAGCTGCACATCTTCTGCTCCGTCACCGCCGCCTATAGCCATCTGCCGCCGATCCTCGACCGCTTTCGCGCCGCGCACCCCTCGGTGGAGATCAAGCTCTCGACCGGCGACGCCGCCGACGCTATGGAGAAGGTCGTCACCGGCGAAGCCGACCTGGCGATTGCCGGTAAGCCGGAGACTCTGCCAGGGTCGGTGGCGTTTTCGATGCTGGAGAACCTCGCCGTGGTGTTAATTGCCCCGGCCCTTCCCTGCCCGGTGCGCAACCAGGTGACCGTCGAGCGCCCCGACTGGTCGACAGTGCCCTTTATCATGGCCGACCAGGGGCCGGTACGTCGGCGCATCGAGCTGTGGTTTCGGCGGCATAAAATCAGCAATCCGTCGATCTACGCCACCGTCGGCGGGCACGAAGCGATGGTGTCGATGGTCGCCCTGGGATGCGGCGTGGCGCTGCTGCCGGAAGTGGTGCTGGAGAACAGTCCGGAGCCGGTACGCAACAGGGTGATGATCCTGGAGCGCAGTGATGAGCAAACGCCGTTTGAGCTGGGTGTTTGCGCACAAAAAAAGCGGCTGCATGAGCCGCTTATTGATGCTTTCTGGAAAATTCTTCCCAACCACTAACCCGCGAGGAAAAAGCGGAATGCCGGGTTATGCGTTTCGTCGTGGCACTCATAGCCCAGCTCATTGAGACGAGTTTCAAAGTCCGGCTCGTGCTCGCCCAACTCGAAGGCCGCCAGTACCCGACCATAGTCAGTGCCGTGGCTGCGGTAGTGGAACAATGAAATATTCCAGTGGGTGCCAAGGGTATGCAGGAATTTCAGCAGCGCCCCCGGCGATTCCGGAAACTCGAAGCTGAACAGCCGCTCCTGCAGCGCTTTTGACGGCCGGCCGCCGACCATATAGCGCACATGCAGCTTAGCCATCTCATCATCAGAGAGATCCACCACGCTGTAGCCGCCGTCGTTCAGTAACTGGAGGATCTCTTTCCGCTCTTCCAGGCCACGACTCAGGCGTACCCCGACAAAAATACAGGCGTCTTTGGCATCGGCAAAGCGGTAGTTGAACTCCGTCACCGAGCGGCCCCCCAGTAGCTGGCAAAACTTCAAAAAGCTACCTTTCTCTTCCGGGATCGTCACCGCCAGCAGTGCTTCGCGCTGTTCCCCGAGCTCGCAGCGCTCGGACACGTAGCGCAGGCCGTGGAAGTTGACGTTGGCCCCGGACAGAATATGAGCCAGACGCTCGCCGCGGATGTTATGCTGGGCGATATACTTTTTCATCCCCGCCAGCGCCAGCGCGCCGGAAGGCTCCGCCACCGCCCGCACATCTTCGAACAGATCCTTCATCGCCGCGCAGATAGCATCGCTATCGACGGTGATGATATCGTCCAGATACTCCTGGCATAAACGGAACGTTTCATCGCCGATGCGTTTGACCGCCACGCCTTCGGCAAACAAGCCGACGCGCGGCAGATCCACCGGATGGCCTGCGTCCAGCGCCGCCTTCAGGCAAGCAGAATCTTCCGCCTCCACCGCGATCACTTTGATCTGCGGCATCAGCTGCTTGATCAGCACCGCCACGCCCGCTGCCAGACCGCCGCCGCCCACCGGGACGAAGACGCGGTCAATATGGGCATCCTGCTGCAGCAGCTCCAGCGCCAGGGTTCCCTGTCCGGCGATGACCATTGGGTGATCGAACGGCGGCACCCAGGTAAAACCCTGCTGTTGCGCCAGCTCAATCGCTCTCGCCTTCGCTTCGTCAAAGTTGGCGCCGTGCAGCAGCACTTCGCCGCCAAAGCCGCGAACGGCATCGACTTTGATATCGGCGGTCGCTACCGGCATCACGATCAGCGCCTTAACGCCCAGCCGCGATGCGGAAAACGCCACGCCCTGGGCATGGTTGCCCGCCGAAGCGGTGATCACCCCGTGGGATTTCTGTTCGGCAGTCAGGCTGGACATCATCGCGTAAGCGCCGCGCAGCTTAAAGCTGTGTACCGGCTGGCGATCTTCACGCTTCACCAGAATAACGTTATCCAGCCGCGACGAGAGCTTATCCATTTTTTGCAGCGGCGTTTTCTGCACCGCTTCATAAACCGGCGCGCGCAGCACTGCTCGCAGGTACTCGGCGCCCTCAGGGGCGCCGGACAAGGGTTGTGAATCCGCCATGATTAGCCACCCAGCTTGGATTTATCGCGTACCGCGCCTTTGTCGGCGCTGGTCGCCAGGCTGGCGTAGGCGCGAAGGGCAAAGGAGACCTGACGCTGGCGATTCTTCGGCGTCCACGCCTGGTCGCCACGCGCCTCCTGGGCTTCACGACGCGCCGCAATTTCCGCATCGCTCAGCTGCAGCTGGATGCTGCGGTTCGGAATATCAATCGCGATCATGTCGCCATCTTCAATGAGCGCAATGTTGCCGCCGCTCGCCGCTTCCGGAGAGACGTGACCGATAGAGAGCCCTGAGGTGCCGCCGGAGAAACGGCCATCGGTGATCAGCGCGCACGCTTTGCCCAGCCCCATCGACTTCAGGAAGCTGGTGGGGTAAAGCATTTCCTGCATCCCCGGCCCGCCTTTCGGCCCTTCGTAGCGGATCACCACGACGTCGCCTTCCACGACTTTACCGCCGAGGATGGCCTCAACCGCATCGTCCTGGCTCTCATATACTTTCGCCGGACCGGTAAATTTCAGGATGCTGTCGTCCACGCCGGCGGTTTTCACGATACAACCGTTTTCTGCGAAATTGCCGTACAGCACCGCCAGGCCGCCGTCCTTGCTGTAAGCGTGTTCCAGAGAACGGATACAGCCTTCGGCGCGATCGTCATCCAGGGTATCCCAGCGGCAGTCTTGCGAGAACGCCTGGGTGGTACGGATGCCCGCCGGGCCGGCGCGGAACATTTTTTTCACCGCATCGTCCTGGGTCACCATCACATCGTACTGTTCCAGGGTCTGCGGCAGCGTCAGGCCAAGGACGTTTTTGACCTCGCGATTCAGCAGCCCGGCGCGGTCCAGCTCGCCCAGAATGCCCAGCACGCCGCCGGCGCGATGCACATCTTCCATATGGTATTTCTGCGTGCTCGGCGCCACCTTACACAGCTGCGGCACTTTGCGGGAGAGCTTATCGATATCGCTCATGGTGAAGTCGATTTCAGCTTCCTGCGCCGCCGCCAGCAGGTGCAGAACGGTATTGGTGGAGCCGCCCATGGCGATATCCAGCGTCATAGCGTTCTCAAAGGCCGCCTTGCTGGCGATATTGCGCGGCAGCGCGGAAGCGTCATCCTGCTCGTAATAGCGTTTGGTCAGCTCCACGATACGTTTCCCGGCGTTTAGGAACAGCTCCTTACGATCGGCGTGGGTCGCCAGCAGAGAGCCGTTGCCCGGCTGTGACAGGCCCAGCGCTTCGGTCAGGCAGTTCATGGAGTTCGCCGTGAACATCCCGGAACAGGAGCCGCAGGTCGGGCAGGCGGAGCGTTCCACCTGATTACTCTGCTCGTCGGACACTTTCGGATCCGCCCCCTGAATCATCGCATCCACCAGGTCAAGCTTGATGATTTTATCTGACAACTTGGTCTTCCCGGCTTCCATCGGGCCGCCGGAAACAAAGATCACTGGAATGTTCAGGCGCAGGGAGGCCATCAGCATCCCCGGGGTGATTTTGTCGCAGTTGGAGATACAAACCATGGCATCAGCGCAGTGGGCGTTAACCATATACTCCACCGAGTCGGCGATCAGCTCGCGGGATGGCAGTGAATAGAGCATACCCCCGTGGCCCATAGCGATCCCATCATCCACTGCGATGGTGTTGAATTCTTTGGCCACGCCACCGGCGGCTTCAATCTGCTCGGCAACCAGTTTGCCGAGATCGCGCAGGTGCACGTGCCCGGGGACAAACTGGGTAAAGGAGTTAACGACGGCGATAATCGGTTTGCCGAAATCGGCATCGGTCATTCCGGTTGCGCGCCACAACGCGCGGGCGCCCGCCATATTGCGGCCATGTGTGGTGGTGGCGGAACGGTACTTAGGCATGCTCTTTTTACTCCCATCTGTGTTTATTAAATGGGACGGTGCGTGCCGTCCCATTTTTAATTACTTACTTACCGGATCCAACCAGCCCCATTTATCTTGTGTTTCACCGGTGAAGAGGCCAAAGAAGGCTTCCTGAATGCGTTTGGTTACCGGACCGCGACGGCCTGCGCCGACCTGGATGCCGTCCACGCTGCGTACCGGGGTGATTTCCGCCGCAGTGCCGGACATGAAGACTTCATCCGCCAGATACAGGGATTCACGGGACAACACCTGCTCGCGGACTTCGATACCAAGATCTTTCGCCAGCTTGATAATGGCGTCGCGGGTAATGCCCGGCAGCGCGGAAGAGGTAAACGGCGGGGTGAACAGTACACCGTCCTTCACTTCAAACAGGTTTTCCCCTGCGCCTTCGGAGATATAGCCGTTAACATCGAGGGCGATACCTTCCTGATAGCCATGGCGACGCGCTTCACTGCCAACCAGCAGCGAGGAAAGATAATTACCACCGGCTTTCGCTGCCGTCGGGATAGTGTTCGGCGCCGCGCGGTTCCAGGAAGAGACCATTGCATCGATCCCCTGCTCAAGCGCTTCTGCGCCGAGGTAGGCTCCCCATGGGAACGCCGCGATGATCACGTCAGTGTTGTAACCTGGAGGCGGGTTTACCCCCATGCCGACATCGCCAACAAACACCAGCGGACGGATATAAGCGCTGGTCAGATTATTGGTTCGAATGACTTCGCGGCAGGCTTCCATCAGTTCGTCGACGCTCTGGGAGACCGGGAAACGATAAATTTTGGCTGAATCATGCAGACGCTGCATATGTTCGCGATGACGGAACACCACCGGGCCTTTGTGCGAGTCGTAGCAACGGATCCCCTCGAATACCGAGGTACCGTAGTGCAGCGCATGGGACATCACATGAACTTTCGCTTCGCCCCACGGAACCATCTCGCCATTGAACCAAATGTAATCAGCTTTTTTCGTCGTCATTTTTCTTCCTTTGCGCTCAGGCGCGGATTTGTTGTGATGTGGGTTGCTGGATCTCGACGCAGGCAACGTCGACCAGTTTGCTTAATTGACTAAACAGTAATTCGACAGGCCGCGGGCTGGCAACGGTCAATTCGATATTTATGTTCTGTGCGTCCGGCGCGGTTTCCATGTTCATTGCGCAGATGTGGAAACCCCGGTGGCGGACAACGCGCAGCACGCGCTCTAAGGTTTCCGGGTTGAAACGTGCCTGTAAAGCGACCTGATGTTGCATCATGATAATTTCTCCAGCATTTCAGAGTTACTGGCGCCGGGCGGCACCAACGGCCAGACATTCTCAAGTTCGTCGATTGAGACATGAAGCAGGTATGGCCCCTGGCTCGAAAGCATGGTGTCGAGTGCCGCTTCAACCTGGTCTTTACGGGTGATGTGTTGGCCAGGAATACCGAAGGCGCTGGCCAGCGTGAGGAAATCAGGGTTATCAGTCAGAGTGGTTTCGCTATAACGTTCCTGGAAAAACAGCTGCTGCCATTGTCGAACCATCCCTAACCGCTGGTTGTCGAGTAACACGATCTTCAGCGGTAACTGCTTGCGTTTAACGGTGCCCAGCTCCTGTACATTCATCATGAAGGAGCCGTCACCGGAGATACAGATCACCGTATCGTTAGGGCGCGCCACCTGGGCGCCAACGGCGGCCGGCAGGCCAAAGCCCATGGTGCCTAAGCCGCTGGAGGTGATAAAGTTTTCCGGGCGGGTATAGGTCATATGCTGAGCCGACCACATTTGGTGTTGGCCAACGTCGGTGGTCACCACGCTGTCCGCCGGTTTGCGGTCGGAAAGCTGCTTCAGCAGCAGCGGCGCGTAGATTGCCTCACCGGGATGATCGTAACGCCAGGCATGCTCGGCACGCAGTGCGGCACTCCGCTCGCGCCAGCCATCGATAGCTAACGGCTGCTGCAGCGCCGGCAGCAGGCAGTTCAGATCGCCTGTCAGACCGATATGCGCCTGACGCAGCTTGTTCAGCTCCGCCGGATCGATGTCTATGTGGATCACTTTGGCATGCGGTGCGAAGGTATTGAGCTTACCGGTCACGCGATCGTCAAAGCGCGCGCCGACGGCGATCAGCAGATCGCACTCCTGTACCGCCAGGTTGGCCGCCTTAGTGCCGTGCATTCCCAGCATGCCGAGATAATAGGGATAATCAGCATCCACCACGCCCAGCCCTTTCAGGGTGCAGGTTGCCGGCATCCTGGTCACCGCCAGGAATTCGCGCAAAGCCGGTACCGCCTGCGCCATGCCGACCCCGCCGCCAACATACAGCATCGGTTGCTGCGATTGGGCCAGCATTTGCAGAGCCTGCGCCACTTCCGCCTGCGGAAATGCCATCTCATCGGCGACGGTAGAGAAATGGGGATCGAGGTCGCCCTGCGCCATCTGAATATCCTTAGGGATATCAACCAGCACCGGACCTGGACGGCCTGAGTTTGCCACCTGGAAAGCCTCGGCAATAACCCGCGGCAGTTCGTCCAGAGACTGCACAAGGAAACTGTGCTTAGTACAGGCCAGTGACAAACCGAGAACGTCTACTTCCTGGAACGCATCCGTGCCGATGAAGGGTGCGGCCACCTGGCCGGTGATAGCTACGATGGGAATAGAGTCAAGCAGGGCGTCCGCCAGGCCGGTGATCAGATTGGTCGCGCCCGGGCCGGACGTCGCGATACACACCCCGGTTTTACCGGTTGCTCGCGCATAACCAATGGCCGCCATGGCTGCCCCTTGCTCATGCCGGCACAGCAGGTGCTCCACGCCGCCGTCATACAGTGCATCGTAAACCGGCATAATTGCGCCACCCGGATAGCCAAAAACTGTGTCGACTCCCTGTGTCCGCAAAGCATGTACCACCCACTGCGCGCCATTCATAGTTAGTTCCCCGTCATAAATCGGGAGAAACAGAATTTTATGCTAAAAGTCATCATCTGCTCCTCGCTTAGGTTATTTCAGTTATAAAAAAACCCCCGGACCTTTCGGTGCGGGGGTCTTAGTTCGTTAAGGCTTGATTTCTAAGCCTTTCCTCGTCCAAGTGCAGCCCCGCACGGTGGGATAATAATCACCACCACGCTAATCACGACCAGGCTAATCACTCGTAGAAGGGCTGTCATTTTCTATACTTTCTGGCTTCTTGTTCGAAGGAATACCTAAAGAGTTACCACAGACATCACATAAAGCACAAGATTTTTTTATATCTTCGTTGCTGATCAGCCTAACGGTTTCAATAAAAATAATTGTTTTATATGAAAAAAATCAAAAATGAAAAAAATTCAGTTTTCTCACCCCTGCCGCGCTCTTCGGCGCCCTCTTTGCCAACATAGCTCTGTTTTGCGATCAAACGTCCATTTTCGGCTAAATGTAACGATATGCCGCGAAAAGTATGGATACGCAGTTCTAAATTCGCACTTTTTCCGTTCTCGCTTTACGTCATGCCAACCATAATTCTTCTCTGTCCAGGAGGTTTTATGTCGCTCGCTATCGTCTATACTCGCGCGGCGCTCGGTATCGAAGCGCCATTGATTACCGTTGAGGTTCATCTCAGCAACGGTCTTCCTGGTCTAACTATGGTCGGGCTGCCGGAAACCACCGTGAAAGAGGCCCGCGACCGGGTCCGCAGCGCCCTGATCAACAGCGGCTACGCTTTTCCTGCGAAGAAGATAACCATTAACCTGGCGCCAGCGGATCTGCCCAAAGAAGGCGGACGATACGATCTGCCCATCGCTCTCGCGCTTCTCGTTGCCTCAGAGCAGCTCAACACGACGCGACTGAATCAATATGAGTTTGTGGGCGAACTCGCCCTTACAGGTGGGTTACGAGGCGTTCCAGGGGCGATCCCCAGCGCAATGGAGGCCATCAAAGCCGGCCGGCGCATTGTCGTCTCCTCTGACAATGCGGCGGAGGTCGGCCTGATCGGCGGCAGCGATTGTCTGGTCGCCGACCATCTGCAGGAGGTTTGCGCATTTCTTGCGGGGCAGACATCGCTTTCGCCGCCTCTCGCCGAGGCGCCTGCTCGGGATGAACGCTACGAAGATCTGCTCGATGTTATCGGCCAGCAGCAGGGCAAACGAGCGCTGGAGATTGTGGCCGCCGGTGGTCACAATCTGCTCCTGATAGGCCCGCCCGGGACCGGGAAAACCATGCTAGCCAGCCGACTCCCCGGTCTCCTGCCGCCATTAAGCAATCAGGAAGCGCTGGAGAGCGCGGCCATACAGAGTCTGGTCAACCTCCACACTGCAAAGACGCGGTGGCGTCAGAGGCCGTTCCGCGCCCCCCACCATAGCGCCTCGCTGGCAGCGATGGTGGGCGGCGGCTCGATACCGGTCCCCGGTGAGATTTCCCTGGCCCATAATGGCGTGCTGTTTCTTGATGAACTGCCGGAGTTTGAGCGGCGGGTACTGGATGCGCTACGCGAACCCATTGAGTCAGGCAAGATCCACATATCACGCTCGCGCGCCAAAATTAATTATCCGGCGCGCTTTCAGCTTATTGCAGCGATGAATCCAAGCCCGACAGGACATTATCAGGGTAAACATAATCGTGCATCGCCGGAGCAGACATTGCGCTACCTTGGACGCCTGTCAGGCCCCTTCCTCGACCGCTTCGATCTTTCCTTAGAGATCCCATTGCCGCCGCCAGGAATACTGAGTCAGGGCTCGCAGGGCGAAGAATCGAGCGCAACGGTCCGGCAGCGGGTGCTGGCGGCGCGTGAACGACAAATGCTCAGGCAAAATAAACTCAATGCCCATCTTGAGAATCGTGAAATGAAGAACTGCTGTCGCTTAAGGCGGGAGGATGCTGTCTGGCTGGAACAGACGCTAACGCAGCTGGGGCTTTCTATTCGCGCCTGGCAGCGTCTGTTAAAGGTTGCGAGAACCATTGCCGATCTGGCAGAGGTTGAAGAGATTGAACGCTGTCATTTGCAGGAGGCGCTCAGCTATCGGGCAATTGATCGGATGCTCAACCATCTGCAGAAAATGATGGCGTAAAAAAAGGGCTTACGCCCTTTTTTCTTAGTCATCGCTTTCGGTGTAATCGTCAGCGCCTTCCATCTGCGGTTTGCCGCCGGACAGAGTATGGAAACGCTTCGGCCGCTTGATACGCGCCATATACTTAATCCATACGCGTTCTGCTTCCGTCACCGGCTCACGTTCACCACGGCACACCGAGACAAATTGTTTTTCATCTTCGGTAACAGGTTCGCGCTTACCCAGTTCCAGTTCGTTAAAGGCATAACCATGACGTTCCAGCAGTTGCGCCTCTTTGATGGTGAAATCACCGTGACGGGAGAACCCGCGTGGATAATTTTTATTGTCGAAAAAACGATTAGTCGTCGTAAAGCTTTCCGCCATCCTACACGCTCCTGATTCTTTGGCCGAGCTATTTATGGCGCGGAGTATTAGTTACGCTTGACAGAGCGTCAAACAAAACATTTAAATCATCACGACAAATAATTTTGTGGAGAACGGTGTGGATACGGAATTGCTCAAGACTTTCCTGGAAGTGAGTAGAACTCGTCACTTTGGGCGAGCAGCAGAGGCGCTTTATCTGACACAGTCAGCAGTCAGCTTTCGTATTCGTCAGCTGGAAAATCAACTTGGTGTGAATCTGTTCACCCGTCATCGTAATAACATCCGCCTGACGACCGCCGGCGAAAAGCTCCTCCCCTATGCCGAAACGCTCATGAATACCTGGCAGGCTGCGCGCAAGGAGGTGGCACACTCTTCGCGACATAATGAATTCTCCATTGGGGCCAGCGCCTCCCTGTGGGAATGTATGCTTAACGGCTGGCTCGGTACCCTCTACAGCGCACCTTACAATCTCCAGTTTGAAGCCCGTATCGCGCAGCGGCAGTCGTTGGTTAAACAGCTTCACGAACGCCAGTTGGATCTGCTGATCACCACCGAATCGCCGAAGATGGATGAATTAAGCAGCCAGCTGTTGGGTAATTTTACTCTTGCCCTGTATTGCGCATCGCCTGCAAAAAACACAAATGAATTGAATTACTTGCGCCTTGAATGGGGGCCTGATTTTCAGCAAAACGAAGTGGGACTGATAGGAAGCGATGATGTTCCGCTGCTCACTACCTCTTCAGCTGAACTGATCTATCAGCAATTATCGCGCCTGAACGGCTGCTGTTGGCTACCTGCTCGCTGGGCGAAAGAGAAGCATGGGTTACATACGGTCATGGACAGCGCTACGTTATCCCGTCCACTTTATGCGATCTGGTTACAAAATAGCGATAAGCAGGCGCAGATCCATGAGATCCTGAAAAACCCTATTCTGGAATAAACGCTACTCTCCATGGACGGAGATCAGCAAGGTATTTTCGTCGGGGATATTGCCAATGGAGATTAGAGATAAAAAAAAATCCTTTGCCTGAGCAAAGGATTCTTATAAATGGCAGGGGCGGAGAGACTCGAACTCCCAACACCCGGTTTTGGAGACCGGTGCTCTACCAATTGAACTACGCCCCTAAAATTTTCTTACCATTAAGCCTGCTATTTGAGCAGGCTTAATGTTAAATAAGTGGCGGAACGGACGGGACTCGAACCCGCGACCCCCTGCGTGACAGGCAGGTATTCTAACCGACTGAACTACCGCTCCACCGAATTTCTTCGCTTTATTACCACCGGTTGTCACCCCGGCTTACTGCAATTTGATGCCTGGCAGTTCCCTACTCTCACATGGGGAGACCCCACACTACCATCGGCGCTACGGCGTTTCACTTCTGAGTTCGGCATGGGGTCAGGTGGGACCACCGCGCTAGTGCCGCCAGGCAAATTCTTTGTGCTCAGTACGCAATTCTTTATCGCATCAGCTGCGTTGCCTGCGCTCGTAAAGTCAGTCACATACTTCAGTATGCTCCTTCCTTTCCGTCGCTTGTCGCCTTGCTGCTGCGCAAATTATTGCGTACTCAACTCTGAATCTAAGCTGAAAACTCTCTCAATCCACCAAAACATCTT
>NZ_JAGRQZ010000008.1:0-95980 GCF_018223915.1 Klebsiella sp. 64 | reverse complement strand
ATCTGGTGCAGCGCCTGAGCCCGACGGCGGCCATCGCTGGCGCCTGCAATGCCATCCGCCGCGAGGCTGACGGTAGCCTGAGCGGAGACATGTTCGATGGCGAGGGATTTGTGCTGGGCCTGCGTCGTAAAGGGTTTAACCCGCAGGGGACGCGGGCGCTGGTGGTTGGCAGCGGCGGGGTGGGATCGGCTATCGCCGCCTCCCTCGCGGCGGCGGGGGTCAGCGCCCTGACCCTGTACGATACCCGGCCCGGGGTGGCGCACGCCCTCGCCGGGCGGCTGCATCAGCACTATCCGCAGCTCGATATCACCCTGATGCAGCCCGATCCTGCCGGACACGAGCTGGTGGTCAATGCCACCCCGCTGGGGATGAAGGCCAGCGATCCGCTGCCGCTGGACGTTGACCGTCTGGCGCCAGGCGCCTGGGTGGGGGAAGTCGTCATGACTCAGGAGTACACCCCGCTGCTGAGGGCCGCTCAGGCACGACAGTGCCACATCCAGCGCGGGACCGACATGCTGTTTGAAATGATCCCTGCCTATCTGCGCTTTTTTGACCTACCGGTAGCCACCCCCGAGCAGCTGCGGACCCTGGCAGAAATTCGCTACTGACGCGACGGCAAACCGGGTAATATAACGCTATATTATCCGGTTTATAGCGACCTCTTATGACAAACACCACTCTCACGCTGCTGGCGGCGGGAAGCCTGAGAAGCGCTTTCCTGCCGCTGGTGGCGCACTTTCGGCAGCACACTGGCCTGGCGGTTGATGCGCAGTTTGGCCCTGCCGGCCTGCTGCGCGAGAGAATCGAAGCCGGGGCACCGTGCGCGGTTTTTGCTTCCGCCAATGCGGCGCACCCGCAGGCGCTGCTGCAGGCAGGTCTGGCGCAGGAATGCCAGGGATTTGCCGGCAACCAGCTGATGCTGACCGCCCGGCGCTCACCGGACAATGATGGCCTGGACTGGCTGGCGCTGCTCAGCACGCCCCGCCTGCGGTTGGCGACCTCCACGCCGGGCTGCGATCCGTCGGGAGATTATACCTGGCAGCTGTTCGCCCGAATTGAGGCACGCTATCCAGGGTTGGGCAACGCGATGGCCGGGCGGGCGCAGCAGCTGGTCGGCGGCAGAGACTCACTGAGCGTGCCGCCGGGAGAGATAGCCGGCGCGTGGCTTATTCGCCAGAATCTGGCGGATCTGTTTATCGGCTATGCGCACTATGGCCCCGCGCTGGCCACCTGCGACGATCTGCGTACCCTGACCATCCCGGCGCCGTGGAATATTCGCTGCGATTACCAGCTGGCGCGTCTCAGGGCCGATCCCGCCGCGCTGGCCCTGTATCGCTTTATCCTCGGCGACGTTGGCCAGGGGTATCTTCGGCAGGCGGGTTTTATGCCGTTCAGCGACGCAGCGTAAACCCCGGCGCCAGCAGAGGGAACGCGGAGGCGGCATGGCGGATCAGGCGTACCGGCAGGCCGTACGCTTGCCGGAGATGCGTTTCGCTCAGCACGTCGGCGGTCTCGCCCGCCAGCCACCGGCCCTCCGGCAGCAGAAGCAGCGTATGGCTGGCCACCTGTAGGGCGTGGTTGGGATCATGGGTGGTGAACAGGACGGTGCGCGCCTGGCGGTGGGCGAGGTCGCCGATCAGCTGCAGCACCACCTGCTGGTTACCGAGGTCCAGCGCCGAGCAGGGCTCATCCAGCAGGATATTCTGGCTGGCGCTGACCAGCGCGCGGGCAATCAACACCAGCTGCTGCTGGCCGCCGGAGAGGGCGCCGAAGTCATCTTCGGCCAGGGCGGCAATCCCCAGCTGCGCCAGCGCCTGCTCAACCCGCCGGGCATCCTCCTCGTCCGGCTGGGCAAAGAGATCCACGTGACGGGCCCGGCCCATCAGCACCACATCGCTCACGCGCCAGCGAAAAGCGGGACGAAACGACTGCGGAACCAGGGCCACGCCGCCCTCGCACTGCATCTCGCCGCCCAGCGGCGGCAACACGCCGGTCAGGGTATCCAGCAGGGTACTTTTTCCCCGGCCATTGGCGCCCAGCACCGCCCAGATCTCACCGGGCCGGCAGGCCAGCGTGAGCGGGGCGAAGAGCGGCTGACGGTGGCCGTAGCGTAGCGCTTGCAGCGATAATGAGCTGTTCATCGGGTCGTACTCCGGCGTCGGGATTGCACCAGCAACACGGTAAACAGCGGCGCCCCGAGCAGGGCGGTGATGATCCCGATCGGGATCTCCGCCTGGGTCAGCGTGCGCGCCAGATCGTCCACCACCAGCATCAGCGCGGCGCCGAGCCAGAAGGCGGTGGGCAGCAGGCGACGATGGTCAGCCCCTACCAGCAGACGGGCGAGGTGCGGGACCACCAGACCCATCCAGGCGATGCTGCCGCTGACCGCCACCTGGGCTGCCACCAGCACCGCGCAGCAAACCAGCACGCCGCGACGCAGCGCGGCCACCGGAACGCCAAGACTGCGGGCATCCCGTTCCTCCAGGGCCAGCAGGTTGATACGCCAGCGCAGCTTCCACAGCGCCCCGGCAGCCACCGCCAGGGGCAGGGACATAAGCAGTACCTTATGCCAGCTGGCGGTCGCGAAGCTGCCGAGCAGCCAGAAAACGATGTTCGGTAACGTCTCTTCGCTGTCGGCGAGGTACTGCATCAGGCTGACCAGCGCGGCGAAGAAGCCGCTGAGAATGATCCCGGACAGAATCAGCCCCAGCGTGCTGTCCCGCCCCTGCAGGGCGGCGAGGGCGTAAATCAGCCCCAGCGCGACGAGGCCGAAGAAAAAGGTCGAGGCCATCATCAGCAGACTGCCGACGCCCAACAGGATCGCCAGCGTGCCGCCGAAGGCGGAGCCGGCGGTTACCCCGATGATGTGCGGGTCCACCAGCGGGTTCTGGAACACGCCCTGCAAGGTGGCGCCGCACAGCCCCAGCGCGCCCCCGGCCAGCAGGGCCATCACCACGCGCGGCAGGCGAACCGACCAGACGATCTGCCCGATCACCCCTTCTCCTGGCGGCAGATGGACCAGAGTGTGGCCAACGGCGCTCAGGCTTAACGGGTACTGGCCGAAACAGAGCGAGGCGACCGCGATCGCCAGGGTCACCAGCGCCAGGCTACCCTGCACCAGCCAGGGATGATGGTTAGCGGGCATCTGGCGTCCACGCCACGCGGTAAAAACGCTGATAGTAATCGCTGGCTTTACTGTCCACATCGATGCTCTGGTAGCGCGCGGGATAGAGTTTTTTCGCCATCCACAGCTCACCCAGCGCCAGGGCCTCTGGCATGGGATAGCCCCAGGCTTTGGCGTACTCCGGCATCAGCCACACGCGGTGATGTTTCACCGCATCGATCGCCTGCCACTGCGGGTCGTTCTCTATCTGTTTGACCACCTGCGGATAACGGTCCTGGACGAAGATCACCTGGGGGTTCCACTCCAGCACCTGCTCCAGCGACACCTGGCGGGCGCCTTTTACGCTGGCGGCCGCCACGTTCAGCGCCCCGGCGTGCGCCATCATCAGCCCGGTGTATTTGCCAGCGCCATAGGTATTCAGATCGGGGTTGGCCATGTACACCCGCACCCGCTGGTTCTGGGGAATATCGGCCACCGGCGCATTGGCTTGCTTGCGCGCCTCGAAGGTGTAGTGAATCAACGCCTCGGCCTCGGGCTGGCGCTCGACCACCTCGCCGATAAGGCGGATCCCCTCCATCAGCCCGGCGTTATAGGCCTGCTCTTCGTCAGCCATGGTGGGGTTCATTTTATTTTTTTCCCCGGCGGCATCGTGGCGCAGCGAGATGGCCACTACCGGGATCCCGGCCTGTTGGATCTGCGCGATCATCGCCGGCGGCGCATAGTTGGCGACGAAAACCACCTGCGGACGCAGCGCCAACAGGCTTTCAATATTGACCTGGGTAAGATCGCCCGGGGTCGCCAGCTGCGCGATCTTCGGCATAAAGCGGGCGAACTGCGGCCCGAGCTGTTTCTGCCAGCTGCTTAAGACGCCGACGATATCCTCGGCGGCATGCAGTTGTACCAGCAGGTTGAGCGTCTGATGCTGCAGAACCACAACGCGGGTGACGTGGTCGGGGAGGGTGACCTGGCGACCCAACTGGTCGGTGACGGTGCGGTCGGCGAAGGCCTGGCCGGTGAACAGGCTGGCGCTGAGCAGCGTCAGGCCCAGCAGTAAGGGGTGTTTTGACATGGTGTGGCCCGAATGGCGTGAAAATTCGTTGTGTATTAAATTATATAACGAAGCCGGGCGCAATGGGCGATCGCATTTACCCTCATCACGATCAGGGCATTTCGTACCACACTTCTTCATCCTCCATGCGGGCTTCTATCTGCCTCGCCACCCTCTGCAGCGCGGGGAGATGCTTCTGCGCCGCCTGCTCAATGGTCATTGCGCTGGCGATATAGACCAGGTTCAGGCAGCCGATAACCCGCTGCTGAC
This sequence comes from Klebsiella sp. 64, assembly GCF_018223915.1. Classification (NCBI taxonomy): domain Bacteria; kingdom Pseudomonadati; phylum Pseudomonadota; class Gammaproteobacteria; order Enterobacterales; family Enterobacteriaceae; genus Klebsiella; species Klebsiella sp. 64. The sequence goes on along the minus strand of NZ_JAGRQZ010000008.1, from coordinate 91,538 downwards.
TGCAGACCGGCACGGCGATCGAGGCGATTTTCTCCTCCTGCCGCCAGCTGCGGAAGTTTTCGCCATAGCCGTTCTGGCGGGTGCGGGCGAGGATCGCCGCCAGCCGTTCCGGTTCGCGGGCCAACTGATACTCAGCTTCCGGACGGGCGGCCAGCATGCTGACGATGGCGTCGCGTTCCGCGTCGGGGGCAAAGGCCAGCCACGTCAGTCCGGAGGCGGTGAGCAGCAGCGGCAGCCGCCGTCCGACCATCGCGCGGTGAAACGACAGTCGGCTGAAGCGGTGGGTAGTCTCGCGCACCACCATGGCGTCGACGTCGAGGGTGGTGATGTCCGTTGGCCACTGCACCTCGCGCAGCAGCTCGCCGAGCAGCGGCGTGGCGAGGGCAGAAATCCAATGTTCGTCACGAAATCCATCGCTCAGCTGGCGGACGTTAATGGTCAACCGGAAGCTGTCATCGGAGCGGCTGCGGCGGACAAAACCCTCCTCCTGTAGCGTCTCCAGCAGCCGGCGCACGGTGGTGCGATGCAGGCCGCTAAACTCCGCCAGCAGGCCCGGTGTCGCGCCGCTGTCGAATTTATTTAACAATTTTAATAACAATAAACCCCGGCTTAATCCGCGCACCGTTTTGTACGCTGCGGACCCATCGTCACGCATAAACCCTCCCTTAAAATGCTTTAAAAACAGTGTGGTGCACCTGGTGCACATTCGATGATGTTTTGATTGTAGCCGAAAACCCCCGCCCTATACTCAGCCCATTATAAAAAAACGTTTACACATGATTAACAAATTGCCTGTCAGCCGGGCAGTTTCCGAGTCGTGAGGTCGCTGAGAATGACAACATCTACACCCGATATTCAACCCGCCGTGCAGCATACCGCTCAGGTCGCCATCGTTGGCGCCGGTCCGGTTGGTCTGATGATGGCCAACTACCTTGGCCAGATGGGCATCAGCGTGCTGGTGGTGGAAAAGCTCGCCACACTGATCGATTACCCGCGGGCCATCGGCATTGACGATGAATCCCTGCGGGCGATGCAGGCGGTGGGGCTGGTGAATGACGTGCTGCCGCATACCACGCCGTGGCACGCCATGCGTTTTCTCACCCCAAAAGGCCGCTGCTTTGCCGATATCCAGCCGATGACCGATGAGTTTGGCTGGTCGCGGCGCAACGCCTTCATTCAGCCGCAGGTCGATGCGGTGATGTATCACGGTCTGCAGCGTTTCCCGCAGGTCCGCTGCCTCTTCTCCCGCGAAGTGGAAGCCTTTAGCCAGACCGGTGACAGTGTCACGTTAAATCTTAAAGGACCGGACGGCGAGCGGGAGACGGTGCGCGCGGACTGGCTGGTGGCCTGCGACGGCGGCGCCAGCTTTATTCGCCGTACGCTGAACATCCCCTTCGAAGGTAAAACCGCGCCGAATAAGTGGATCGTCATCGATATCGCTAACGACCCGCTGGCCACCCCGCACGTTTACCTGTGCTGCGACCCGGTGCGACCCTACGTTTCCGCCGCGCTGCCCCACGGCGTGCGCCGCTTTGAATTTATGGTGATGCCCGGCGAAACCGAAGCTCAGCTCAGCGAACCGCACAATATGCGCCGCCTGCTGAGCAAAGTGCTGCCGGACCCGGATCGCGTCGAGCTGATCCGCCAGCGGGTCTATACGCATAACGCCCGCCTTGCCGAGCGCTTTCGCATCGACCGCGTGCTGCTGGCCGGCGACGCGGCGCACATCATGTCGGTCTGGCAGGGGCAGGGATATAACAGCGGCATGCGCGACGCCTTCAACCTGGCGTGGAAGCTGGCGCTGGTGGTCAATGGCAAAGCGGGAGAGACGCTGCTCGACAGCTACCAGCAGGAGCGCCGCGACCACGCGAAAGCGATGATTGACCTGTCGGTTACCGCCGGCCATGTACTGGCGCCGCCGAAGCGCTGGCAGGGGGCCGCGCGCGACGGCCTCTCCTGGCTGCTGAATTACCTGCCGCCGGTGAAACGCTACTTCCTCGAGATGCGCTTTAAGCCGATGCCGCAGTACCGCGAGGGGGCGCTGCTGACCGACGGCGCCGGCAAAACCTCGCCGGTGGGCAAAATGTTTATTCAACCGCAGGTGACGCTGGAGAGCGGCGAGAGCGTGCTGCTCGACGAGGTTATCGGGGCGAATTTCGCCATTATCGGCTGGGGCTGCAACCCGCAGTGGGGGCTCGACGCCGGGCAGATCGCCCGCTGGCGCGCGATTGGCGTGCGCTTTATCCAGGTGGTGCCCGAGGTGCAGATCCATCGCGAGCAGGATAACGCCCCCGGCACGCTGCGGGTGGGCGATACGCAAAACCGCCTCAAAAGCTGGTTTGCACTGCATAACACCGCCATCGCCGTGGTCAGGCCGGACCGCTTTGTCGCCGCTCTCGCCATCCCGCAAACCCTCGGCGCGCAGCTGACCGCTCTGGCGGAAAAAATGGCCCTCGCAACCGGGGATACCGCCCACGCTGAAGAGAAGGTGGCCTGATATGCATGCCTATTTGCACTGTCTCTCCCACACCCCGCTGGTGGGATTCGTAGACCCGGAGCAGGCGGTCCTTGATGAAGTGAACCGGGTGATTGCCGACGCCCGGCGGCGGATCGCTGAATTCGATCCCGAGCTGGTAGTGCTCTTCGCTCCCGATCACTACAACGGTTTTTTCTATGACGTGATGCCGCCGTTCTGCCTCGGCGTCGGCGCCACCGCCATCGGCGACTTCGCCAGCGCCGCCGGCGACCTGCCGGTGCCGACCGAGCTGGCGGAAGCCTGCGCCCACGCCGTGATCAACAGCGGTATCGACCTGGCGGTGTCGTACAACATGCAGGTGGACCACGGCTTCGCCCAGCCGCTGGAGTTTCTGCTGGGTGGCCTGGACCGCGTGCCGGTGCTGCCGGTGTTTATTAACGGCGTCGCCGCGCCGCTGCCGGGTTTTCAACGCACCCGGCTGCTGGGCGAGGCGATGGGCCGCTTTCTCAATACCCTCAATAAGCGGGTGCTGATCCTCGGCTCGGGCGGACTCTCGCACCAGCCGCCGGTGCCGGAGCTGGCGAAGGCCGACGCCCATCTGCGTGACCGTCTGCTCGGCGGCGGCAAACAGCTGCCGCCGGACGAACGTGCGCTGCGCCAGCAGCGGGTGATCAGCGCCGCCCGACGGTTTACCGAAGACCCGCACTCGCTCCATCCCCTCAACCCGGTCTGGGACAACCGCTTTATGAGCCTGCTGGAGCAGGGGCGGCTGAGCGAACTGGACGCGATCGGCAATGACGAGCTGTCGGCGATGGCCGGCAAATCGACGCACGAAATTAAGACCTGGGTGGCCGCTTTTGCCGCGCTATCCGCTTTTGGCCGCTGGCGCAGTGAAGGCCGCTATTACCGGCCGATCCCCGAGTGGATCGCCGGATTCGGCTCGCTGAGCGCCACCACCGAGATTTGATTAACCGGGAGACTAACATGAGCTATCAACCGCAAACTGAAGCCGCCACCAGCCGATTCCTCAATGTCGACGAGGGGGGCCGCACGCTGCGCATCCATATCAATGACTGCGGCGACGGGAAAGAGACCGTGGTCATGCTGCACGGCTCCGGGCCGGGGGCCACCGGCTGGGCCAACTTCAGCCGCAATATTGACCCGCTGGTCGAGGCGGGCTATCGCGTGCTGCTCCTCGACTGTCCGGGGTGGGGCAAAAGCGATGCTATCGTCAACAGCGGCTCGCGTTCGGACCTCAACGCCCGCATTCTGAAAAGCGTGGTCGATCAGCTGGGGATCGATAAAGTCCATCTGCTGGGCAACTCGATGGGCGGCCATAGCGCGGTGGCCTTCACCCTGAGCTGGCCGGAGCGGGTGGCTAAGCTGGTGCTGATGGGCGGGGGGACCGGCGGCATGAGCCTGTTCACACCGACGCCGACCGAGGGCATCAAGCTGCTGAACGCCCTGTACCGCGAGCCGACCATTGAAAACCTCAAAAAGATGATGAGCATCTTCGTCTTCGACACCCGCGACCTCACCGAGGCGCTGTTCGAGGCGCGTCTCAACAATATGCTGTCGCGCCGCGACCATCTGGACAACTTCGTCCAGAGCCTGGAAGCCAACCCGAAGCAGTTTCCTGACTTTGGCCCGCGGCTGGGCGAAATCAGCGCGCCAACTCTGATCGTCTGGGGACGCAATGACCGCTTCGTGCCGATGGACGCCGGGTTGCGCCTGCTCGCCGGGATCGCCGGTTCGGAACTGCATATTTACCGCGACTGCGGCCACTGGGCGCAGTGGGAACATGCCGACAGTTTTAATCAGCTGGTGCTCAATTTCCTCGCACGGGCTTAAGGAGTAAATGATGACTTTTTCTCTTGACGCGCTGGCCCGGCAGCTCCGCGACGCGGAACAGAGCGGCCAGGCGATCGCCCCGCTGCGCAATATTCTCGGCGTCGACAATGCCGACGCCGCCTATGCCATCCAGCGCCTGAACGTCCAGCACCATGTGGCCCATGGCCGGCGGGTGGTGGGCCGCAAGGTGGGCCTGACCCATCCCAAAGTGCAGCAGCAGCTGGGCGTCAATCAGCCGGACTTCGGCACCCTGTTTGCCGACATGTGCTACGGCGACAACGCCGAGGTGCCGTTTGGCCGCGTGCTGCAGCCCAAGGTGGAGGCCGAGATCGCCCTGGTGCTGAAGCAGGATCTGCCGCATGCCGATACCACTTTTGATGAACTGTATAACGCCATCGAATGGGTATTGCCGGCGCTGGAGGTGGTGGGCAGCCGCATTCGCGACTGGTCAATCGGCTTTGTCGACACCGTCGCCGATAACGCCTCCTGCGGCCTGTACGTCATTGGCGGCCCGGCGCAGCGTCCGGCGGGACTGGATCTGAAGCAGTGCGCCATGCACATGACCCGCAACCAGGAGCTGGTCTCCAGCGGCCGCGGCAGCGAGTGTCTGGGGCATCCGCTGAACGCCGCAGTCTGGCTGGCGCGCAAGCTGGCGAGTCTCGGCGAACCGCTGCGGGCGGGGGATATCGTGCTGACCGGGGCGTTAGGCCCGATGGTGACGATTAACGAGGGGGACAGCTTTGTCGCCCATATCGAAGGTATTGGCTCAGTCGCGGCACGCTTCGTTGCCGCCGGAGAAGGAGATCGTGATGCGTAAACGTAAAGTCGCCATTATCGGCTCCGGGAATATCGGCACCGATTTAATGATTAAAATCCTGCGCCACGGCCAGCATCTGGAGATGGCGGTGATGGTCGGCATCGACCCGCAGTCGGATGGCCTGGCCCGCGCCCGGCGCCTGGGCGTTGCGACCACTCACGAAGGGGTGGGCGGCCTGATGCAGATGGCGGAATTTGCCGACATCGATTTTGTTTTTGACGCCACCAGCGCCGGGGCGCACATCAAAAACGATGCCGCGCTGCGCGAAGCGAAGCCGGGGATCCGCGTTATCGACCTGACGCCGGCGGCGATTGGCCCGTACTGCGTACCGGTGGTCAACCTCGCGGACAATCTCCATCAGGGCAACGTCAATATGGTGACCTGCGGCGGGCAAGCGACCATCCCGATGATCGCCGCGGTCTCGCGAGTGGCGAAGGTGCATTACGCGGAGATTGTGGCCTCGATCGCCAGTCAATCCGCCGGGCCGGGCACGCGGGCCAATATTGACGAATTCACCGAAACCACCTCGCAGGCGATTGAAAAAGTCGGCGGGGCGGGCAAGGGCAAAGCGATTATTGTACTGAACCCGGCGGAGCCGCCGCTGATGATGCGCGATACCGTCTACGTCCTGAGCGAGCTGGCGTCGCAGGAGGCCATTGCCGCCTCGATCGTCGAAATGGCGGCGGCAGTGCAGGCTTACGTCCCAGGCTACCGGCTGAAGCAGCAGGTGCAGTTTGAGGTTATCCCCGAGGACAGGCCGGTCAACCTGCCCGGCGTCGGCTGTTTTTCCGGCCTGAAAACCGCGGTTTACCTCGAAGTGGAAGGGGCGGCGCACTATCTGCCAGCGTACGCGGGCAACCTCGATATTATGACCTCGGCGGCGCTGGCGACGGCGGAGCAAATGGCCGGGGCAATGCACAGCGCGGCGGGAGCGACAGCATGAACGGTAAAAAACTTTATATCTCGGACGTGACGCTGCGCGATGGTATGCACGCTATTCGTCACCAGTATTCCCTGGCGCAGGTGCAGCAGATCGCCAGCGCGCTGGATAAGGCTGGGGTCGACTCCATCGAAGTGGCCCATGGCGATGGCCTGCAGGGATCCAGCTTCAACTATGGCTTTGGCGCCCACAGCGACATCGCCTGGATTGAAGCGGCAGCGGATGTCGTGAGCCAGGCGAAAATCGCCACCTTGCTGCTGCCGGGCATCGGCACGCTGCACGATCTGAAAGCGGCGTATCAGGCCGGAGCGCGGGTGGTGCGGGTCGCCACCCACTGCAGCGAAGCGGACGTCGCGGCGCAACATATTGCCTTTGCCCGCGAGCTGGGAATGGACACCGTCGGTTTTCTGATGATGAGCCATATGATCTCCCCGCAGGCGCTGACGCAGCAGGCGTTGAAGATGGAATCTTACGGCGCGACCTGTATCTATGTGGTGGATTCCGGCGGGGCGATGAACATGAACGACATTCGCGACCGCTTCCGCGCCCTGAAGGCGGTGCTGAAGCCGGAGACCGCCACCGGGATGCATGCCCATCATAATCTGAGCCTCGGGGTGGCGAACTCGATCGTCGCGGTGGAAGAGGGGTGCGATCGCATTGACGCCAGCCTGGCCGGGATGGGGGCGGGGGCGGGCAATGCGCCGCTGGAGGTGTTTATTGCTGCCGCCGACAAGCTCGGCTGGCAGCATGGCACCGATCTCTACGCCCTGATGAACGCGGCCGATGAGCTGGTGCGGCCGCTGCAGGATCGCCCGGTGCGTGTCGACCGCGAAACGCTGGCGCTGGGCTACGCCGGAGTCTACTCCAGCTTCCTGCGCCACAGCGAAGCGGCGGCCAAGCGCTATGGCCTCAGCGCGGTGGATATTCTCGTCGAGCTGGGCAAGCGGCGGATGGTCGGCGGCCAGGAGGATATGATCGTCGACGTCGCGCTGGATCTGCTTAACCGCAATAAATAACTAAGAACGTGCGGCTGACAAAGCATCAGCCGCCAGTCACCTGCTCCGTTTGTTCGGCTATCGCTAAGGTACCCTATGACCAAGATAACGACTGCAACCCCCTCGCGCCTGGTGGTCACCATCGGGCTCTGTTTTATGGTGGCCCTGATGGAAGGGCTGGATCTGCAGGCGGCGGGGATCGCCGCCGTCGGCATGGCGCAGGCCTTTGCGCTGGATAAAATGCAGATGGGCTGGATCTTCAGCGCTGGGATCCTCGGCCTGCTGCCCGGCGCGCTGGTGGGCGGCATGCTGGCGGACCGCCACGGGCGTAAGCGCATTCTGTTGGGGTCGGTGCTGCTGTTTGGCCTGTTCTCGCTGGCCACCGCGCTGGCATGGAGCTTCCCGACGCTGCTGCTGGCGCGCCTGCTCACCGGCGTCGGGCTCGGGGCGGCATTGCCGAACCTGATTGCCTTAACCTCGGAAGCCGCTGGCTCACGTTTCCGCGGCCGGGCGGTAAGCCTGATGTACTGCGGCGTACCCATTGGCGCCGCGCTGGCGGCAGCGCTGGGCTTTTCCGGTCTCGCCGCGGCCTGGCAGATTATTTTCTGGATTGGCTGCGTGGTCCCGCTGCTGCTGATCCCGTTGCTGATGCGCTGGCTGCCGGAGTCGCAGGCGTTTCAGCGCGCGGAGGCCAGTGTGCCGCTGCGCACCCTGTTTGCCCCGGGCCAGGCCGCCGCTACGCTGCTGCTGTGGCTGGGTTATTTTTTCACCCTGCTGGTGGTCTATATGCTGATCAACTGGCTGCCGATGCTGCTGGTGGGCCAGGGATTCCGCGCCAGCCAGGCGGCGGGGGTGATGTTCTCTCTGCAGATCGGCGCCGCCTGCGGCACGCTGCTGCTGGGGGCGCTAATGGATAAGCTCACCCCGCTGCGGATGTCGCTCCTGATCTACAGCGGCATTCTGGCGTCGCTGCTGGCGCTGGGCAGCGCGTCGTCGCTGACTGGCATGCTGCTGGCGGGGTTTGTCGCCGGGCTGTTCGCCACCGGCGGACAAAGTGTGCTTTACGCTCTGGCGCCGCTTTTTTATCCCGCGGCCATCCGCGCCACCGGGGTGGGCACCGCCGTGGCGGTGGGGCGTCTTGGGGCGATGAGCGGCCCGCTGCTGGCCGGCAAGATGCTGGCCCTCGGCACCGGCACCGTCGGGGTGATGGCGGCCTCGGCGCCGGGCATTGTGCTGGCCGGCGTGGCGGTGTTCTGGCTGATGCATCGCCAGCAGCGCGCGGCCATGGTCTGATATGCATCCGGCGATCTGGTAAAAAAATGCCGGGCCGCCGCCTTGCCTGTCCGCGTCCCCTGGCCTAAGGTAAGACATCATTCCCTGACGCTTATCGTCCCTATGGCTTACACCTCCCGTTTGCTCAATGCGATCCCTGGCATCCGCCACGCTTTTCTCGATGTCCATGAAACCGCCGCCTTTCCCTATGCCGAGCTGGCTCCGGTGAAGCTGGTGCATGGTAATGAGGTTCATCATTATCAGCAGCCGCTGCCGACGCGCCCGCGCGCCGACGCGGTGTTTACCGCGGTAGCCGGGCAAAAGGTGGGGGTGGTGACCGCCGACTGTCTGCCGCTGCTGATCGCCTCGCGCGACGGTCGCTACGTCTGCAGCGTGCATGCCGGCTGGCAGGGGCTGGTCAGCGGTATTGTCGACAACAGTCTGGCCTGTTTTCGCCAGCAGGGGGTGGCATTGGCCGATCTGGTCATCGCCGTGGGGCCGCATATTCACCCCTGCTGTTACGAAGTCTCCGCCGGATTCTATCAGCAACTGCTGGACCAGCCCGGCGGTGACCGGGTGGCCCGCCATCGCCAGCGGCTGTTCCACTCCCGTTCGGGCCCGGTCAGCGATCCGCTCAAAGCCGCCGCACGCGGCAGCGATAATCTGTGGTTTGATCTGCGCGCCTTTGCCGAAGCGATCTTCGCAGAGGCGGGGGTGGCGCCGGCGAGCGTTGAATGGCTGGGGAGTTGTACCTACTGCACCCCGCAGTCGCTGGGCTCCTACCGGCGCCGGACCCATTTTCCGGCGCCGAAGAGCTTTCAGTATTCGTGGATCATGCGCGAAGCCTGAGGCGGGCTCGCGCTAGAGCACCCGAAAACCGTGGGTGCCGTCGCGGGCCAGCTGATCCACGAGGCCATACTCCCACTCCAGATAGGCCTGCATGGCCTCGGCGGAATTATCGGTTCCTTCGTACGGACGACGATAGCGGTCACGGCGCTCGACGGCGAGGCCGCTGTCGCCATGCGCCAGCGGCAGACCGGCGGCGATCCACGCCAGCGTCCCGCCGGTAAGCAACTGCACCGGTTTACCGGTCAAGGCCGCCACCTCCGGCACCGCGTAGCGGGCCAGCAGACTGCTGCCGCAGGTCACCACGTAACGTTGGGCGGGAGGGATTGCTTCCAGGGCCTGGCGCAGCTGCGAGCGCGTCAGCCACCACGCGCCGGGGATATGGCGAGCGACAAAGTTGGCGCTGGTAGTAAAATCGAGCACCACCGTACCGGGTTCTTCCAGCTGTTGCGCCAGCTGCGCCGGGCTTATCTCCTCCGCCTGCGGGCCGGGCGGCACCTCGGCGGCTGGCACCCCGCGTTCGCTCAACTGGCTGGCCGACAGCGCGCTCAGCCGCGCCGTCTCCCAGCCCATCTGCGCCAGCCACGAGCCGGTTATCGCCGCCCGGATGCCATCGTCATCCAACAGCACAATGCGCGCCCCTCGTACGCTGGCGAAGTGGTCGGTCTCCTGCACCAGCTGGCCGCCTGGCGCGCTCAGGCTGCCGGGATAGTGACCCGCCGCGTACTCTTCGGGGCTGCGGACATCAAACAGGAAGGTGGTGCGGTCGCTCTGCTGCAGCCAGCGTAGCAGCGTGGCCTCATCGATGACCGCCACCCCGGCACGTTCGGCAAAATGCGCCACCTCAGCGGCCCGGGCGCCGGAGGCGCGGGCGGAGGGATCGTATTGCCGCTGTTGCTGGTGCGCCAGCGTCTGGCCGGCCAGCGTCCAGCCGATAGTGCCATTGCGCAGGGCATGGACCGGGTTTGGCACGCCGGCGTTGATCAGCGACTGGGTGCCGATGATGCTGCGGGTGCGTCCGGCGCAGTTGACGATAACCGGCGTCTGCGGGGAGGGCGTCAGGCTCTCTACCCGCAGGGCCAGCTCGCCGCCGGGCACGCTGATGCTGCCGGGGATGCTCATGGTCTGGTACTCATCGAAGCGCCGGGCGTCGACGATCACCACCTCCTGCCGGCTGTCGATGAGCGCCTGAACCTCCTGGGCGCTGAGCGACGGTGTGTGACGCACGCTTTCCACCAGCTCGCCAAAGGCTTTACTGGCGGAGTTGACGTCCTGAAACAGCTCGCCGCCGCTGCGGCGCCAGCCGGCGAGACCCTCGGCCAGCAGGGCCACATCCTGATAGCCCCAGGCCCGCAGCCGTTCGACGGCGATCTCCGCCAGACCCTCGCCGTTGTCGTAGACGGTGAGCGGGGTGGTGAAGCGCGGTATCCGCCGGCGGACCTCCAGCTCCAGTTTGCTGAACGGCAGATTGACGGCAAACAGCGGATGAGCGGTGGCGAAATCGGCCTCTTCACGGACGTCGATCAGCGCCAGTTCACGACGGTCGAGCAGCGCCTGGCGGATCCCGGCGGCCTGGCGATAAGCGTAGGTGGACATAGTGGTTATCCTTGATGTTCGCGGGAGGAATCCCAGATATTGGGTAAATGGCGGTTAGAGTAGCCGGAGATAAACGGTTTCTGCTGCCCTTCCGGGGTATACACGGCGCGCTTCACCGCGCCGATATTGCCGCCGTAGACATGAATGCTGATAGAGACGCGATCCGCCAGCGCATTGCTGACGCGATGAATATCGCCATCGTCAGCGGAGACTTTCTCCACCTGGCCTGCTTCCAGAAGCGTGGCGGCGCCCAGCGCGCGCGGTATGCCATCGGCATCCAGCTGGTAGCGCTGGTTTTCCTCCGCGCCGCGCAGCATCCCAATGGCCCCCCACACCCGGTGGTCATGGATCGGCGTCGCTTGCCCCGGTCCCCAGACGAAGCTGACAATCGAGAAGCGCTCCCCGGAGTCGGCATGCAGCAGATACTGCTGGTAATGGTGCGGATGCGGCAGGGTGTACTCTTCCGGCAGCCAGTCGTCGTAACGCACCAGCGCCGCCAGCCGCTGCGCCACGGCGTCAAGCAGCGGGGCGGTCTGGTGGTGTTCGCGGTGCAGGCGGTCTACCTCATGAATGAAATGGCGTAATTTTTCCAGTCGTGGTGCAGTCATGTGCGGTTCCTGTCAGAGGGACTGGTCAAAACGCTAACAGAGGCGTTAATATTATTTAAATGCAATTTACGCATATATTAATATGCAAATTTCACATAAGGTTCCTATGCGCATTGACGATATCGACGCTTTGCTGGCCACGGTGCAGTTTTCCTCCCTCAATCAGGCCGCGGAATATCTGGGGATCACCCAGTCGGCCATCACCCGGCGCCTGCAGCGTCTGGAACAGGAGCTGAACGTCACGCTGTTAGAGCGCCAGACCCGCCCGCTGACCCTGACCGCCGCCGGACACCGGGTGTACGAGCAGTGTCTGAGCATTAAGCGTGAGACGAAAAAACTCTACAGCCTGTTGGATCCGCAAGGCGAGCCGCGCGGCGCGCTGCGTCTCGGCGTGCCGCAGAGTCTCAGCGAGATTGCCCTGCCGGCGGCGCTGTCGGCGCTGAGCCAGCAGTTTCCCGGACTGTCGCCGCAGATCACCTGCGGCTGGAGCGGACAGCTGCAGCGCCGGCTGGAAAACGGCGAGCTGGACGGCATGCTGGCGATGGGGCCCGCCCAGCAAAGCTTCGCCGAGGGCTACAGCGGGCGCCTGCTGTGTCCCCTGGAGGTGGTGCCGATCGTCGGCCGGCGTTTGAATTTGCGCGCGTCATCCCTGCGGGAGTGCGCCGAACGGGGCTGGATCCTTAACCCCGACGGCTGTGGCCTGCGCGCCGGGCTCATTCGCGAGCTGCAGAGCCAGGGATTGCGGTTGACGCTCAACGTCGAGAGCGCGGGCGCGCAGCTGCAGATAGCGTTGGTGGCGCAGGGGCTGGGGCTGGGTCTGGTGCCGAGGGCGGCGCTGGCCAGCAGCCCGTGGCGGGACGAGGTCGCGGTCCTCAGCCTCAGCGATTTTCAGCCTGCGGTCTCACTGTGGCTGATCCACGCCCAGTATCTGGCGAACCTGCAGCCGCCGCTGACCTTTTTTGCCAGCAAAGTGGTTCAGCAGCTGACCGTATCCGACTGAAAGCACTATGCATTTTTGTTTAATGCTAATTAAGCATATTAAGATATGATAAAAATGCATTTTGCTCATTAACACGCTCTGTATAGGGTAATGACCAGCGCCGCTGTCGCGGCCACTCCATTACCCTGACGCAAGGAGTTGTTCATGAGCATTCAGTTTCTCGGCATGATTGGCCACCGCCTCTCTTCCGAAACGATTGCCCCGGTGGGGCCGATCTTTGACCGCGACTATATCGTTCGCTTTGCGCAAACCCATGAAGCCGCCGGGTTTGATCGTCTGCTGGTCGGCCACTGGTCCGATCAACCCGACGGCTTTCTGGTGACGGCCCTGGCGGGACTGTCGACGCAGAAAATTCAGTACCTGCTGGCCCATCGTCCCGGTTTTGTTTCCCCAACCCTTGCCGCGCGCAAATTCGCTACCCTTGAGCACCTGCTGGGGGGCCGCTTGGCGGTGCATATCATCAGCGGCGGCAACGATGCCGAGCAGCGCCGGGATGGCGATTATCTCGACCACGACCAGCGCTACGCCCGCACCGACGCCTTCCTCGACACCGTGCGCCAGGTGTGGACCAGCGAGCAGCCGGTGGATATTCACAACGATTTCTATCAGGCCGAGCAGGCCTGGTCCGCCATTCGCCCGCTGCAAAAGCCGCATCTTCCCATCTACTTCGGCGGCTCGTCGGAAGCGGCCATCGCCGTCGCCGGCAAACATGCCGACGTCTTCGCGCTGTGGGGCGAGTCGCTGGCGCAAACCGGCGAGACCATCCAGCGGGTGCGCGCCGAAGCGGCGAAACACCAGCGTGATATCGGCTTCAGCGTCTCGTTCCGGCCGATTATCGCCGACAGCGAAGCCGAAGCCTGGGAGAAGGCCGAGCATATCCTGCACGTCGCCACCGAGCAGGCGGCGCAGCGCGGAGGCGGGTTCAAAGCCAAACCGGAGAGCATCGGCGCCCAGCGGCTGCGGGCCACCGCGGCGCAGGGCAGAGTGGTAGACAAACGTCTGTGGACCGGCATCGCCCAGCTGGTGGGCGGCGGACATAATTCCACCGCGCTGGTGGGCACCCCGGAGCAGGTGGCGGATGCGCTGCTCGACTACTACGACCTCGGCGTGCGTAACTTTCTGATCCGCGGCTTCGATCCGCTGAACGACGCGGCCGACTATGGCCGGGCGCTGCTGCCGATCGCCCGGGAAAAAGCCGCCCGGCGTGCGGTGGCGGAGCGCGCATCGTGATCCATCCTGAGCGCGACGACTGGGCCCGGCAGCTGACGGCGCTCCGCCAGCAGATGGCGGAGCAGGCAGCCAGCCTTGACGCCAGCGGCGAGTTTCCCTGGCCTAATATCGACCATCTGCGTGCGGGGGGCTGGTTAAGTCTCGCCGTGCCGCCATCCTGCGGCGGCGCGGGCGCCAGTCTGGCCCAGCTGCAGCAGGTCATCGCCGCCATCGCCTGGGGAGAGCCGGCGACAGCGCTGATCGTCTGCATGCAGTATCTCCACCATTTGCGGCTGGCGGAAAATGACGCCTGGCACGCGCCGCTGCGCCAGCAGGTTTTTCACGATGCTGTCGAACACGGTGGCCTCATTAACAGCCTGCGCGTCGAGCCGGAGCTGGGCTCCCCAGCGCGGGGCGGCCTGCCGGACACCGTGGCGACCCGTCGCGCGGAGGGCTGGGACATCAGCGGCCATAAAATTTATACCACCGGCATTGAAGGGCTGCGCTGGCTGGCGGTGTGGGCCAGAAGCGATGATAACCCGCCGCTGGTGGGTACCTGGCTGGTGCCTGGCGACAGCCCGGGTATCACGGTGGTGAAGAGCTGGGATCACGCCGGGATGCGGGCCACCGGCAGCCATGAAGTTATTTTTAACCACGTTCGGGTGGCGGCAGAGCACGCGGTGGATGTCTGGCCGGCCGATGCGCCACCCGCCGCCCAGGCCGAACCGTTTCGCCTGTTCGCCAACCGGCAGACGGCGCTGCTGGCGGCGATCTATGACAGCATTGCCCACGCCGCTCACGACTGGCTGGTGAGGTGGCTGGCGGGGCGGGTGCCCGCCGGTCTCGGCCATCCGCTCTCTCGTCTGCCACGGGTGCAGGAGAAAGTCGGGCAGATCGCCGGGCTGCTGCTGGTCAACCGCAGCCTGCTGGAGCAGGCCGCCGCGCTGCGCTTTTCCGCCATCGAGGCCAATCTGGCGAAAGTCACCATCACCGACAACGCCATTCAGGCGGTGAATATCGCGCTCGAGCTGACCGGCAATCATGGTCTCAGCCGACAAAACCCGCTGGAACGCCACTACCGCAATGTGCTCTGCGGACGGGTACATACCCCACAGAGCGACAGCGCCTGGCTGGCAGCTGGCAACTTCGTCTTTCAATCACAAGGATAATCACGATGCGTCTATCATTTTCAGGCCGGGTGGCGGCCGCGCTGATGCTGCTGGCGCTGGGCGGCTACGCGACAGCGCAGGAGCGGCTTACCCTGCGTATCGCCGATCAAAAAGGCGGCATGCGTTCGCAGCTGGAGGCGGCCAACGCCCTGCAAAATCTCCCTTACGACATTAAGTGGGCCGAGTTCCCGGCCGCCGCGCCGCTGGCGGAAGCCCTCAACGCGGGCGCCGTGGACGCGGGGATCATCGGCGATGCGCCGTTGCTCTTCGCCCTGGCCAACGGTGCGCCGGTCAAAGCTATTGCCGTGGATAAAAGCAACCCGGCGGGGACCGCGGTGCTGGTATCACCCGGCAGCACGTTAAAAAGCGGCGCTGATTTAAAAGGCAAACGCATCGCCACCGGTAAAGGGTCGATTGGTCATTTCGTGGCGCTGAAAGCGCTGGAGCAGGCGGGGATTTCACCGAAGGAGGTGCAGTGGGTGTTCCTCGGCCCGGTGGACGCCAAAGTGGCGTTGCTAAACGGTTCGGTGGACGCCTGGGCGACCTGGGAGCCCTACACCACCCAAATGGTGAAGACCAACGAGGGGCAGATCCTGGTGAGCGGCAAAGGGCTGCTGCCGGGGAATACCTTCCTCGCGGCAACGGATTCCGCGCTTAACGATCCGCAAAAACGCGCCGCGCTGCAGGATTATCTCCAGCGCCTGGCCGGCGCCGAGCGCTGGGCCTACGCCAATCTCGACAGCTACGGCAAAACGTTGGGGGAGATCATCCGCTTCCCGGCGGAGATCGCCCGCGCGCAGTTTGCCAACCGCCAGTCGCAGTGGCAGCCGCTGGCCGAGGAAACAGTGGCCCAACAGCAGGCAACGGCGGACTTTTATCTCGCCAACGGCCTGATCCGCACCCGGCTGGACGTGAAGCCGACCTTTGACCGCCGTTTTAGCGTACCCGCCGCCGAGGTGACACCATGACCAGAACCCCTTTTTCCCGCCGCCGTTTTTTACAGCTCAGCGGCGGCCTGGCGCTGGCCGGGGTCTCTCTGCCGCTGTGGGCTCATGATATGGCGGACATGGCCGGCGGCGATACCCATCCGGCGCTGCGCCTGCCGCAGCCCTACAAGATCAAGCTGGCGATCAACAAAAGCGCGGTATGCCTCGCGCCGGTCGCCGTCGCCGAGCAGCAGAAGATATTCAGTAAATACAACCTCGACGTTGAGTTTGTTAACTTCGGCAACTCCACCGATGTGCTGCTGGAGGCGATCGCCACCGGTAAGGCCGACGCCGGGGTGGGGATGGCGCTGCGCTGGCTGAAGGCGCTGGAGCAGGGCTTTGACGTCAAGCTCACCGCCGGGACCCACGGCGGCTGTCTGAACCTGCTGACGGCTAAAGACTCGCCGTTCGGCGGCCTCGAGAGCCTGAAGGGTCAAACCATCGGCGTCACCGACATGGCCGGACCGGATAAAAACTTCTTCGCCATTCTGCTTAAGCGCCACGGTATCGACCCGATCAGCGACGTGCAGTGGAAAGTCTACCCGGCGGATCTGCTCAGCGTGGCGCTGGACAAGCGCGAAATCGCCGCCATCAGCGGCAGCGAGCCGTTCAGCTATCGTCTACTGGAGACCGGCAAGTATCAGCTGATCGCCAGCAATATGACCGGGGATTATGCCAACCTCAGCTGCTGCGTGCTGGGGGTGAGCGGGAGACTGGCGCGGGACCATAAACCGGCCGCCGCGGCGCTCACCCAGGCGATCCTTGAGGCGCACAGCTATGCCGCTGCGCATCCGGAAAGCGTGGCGCAATTCTTCCTCGCCCATGCCCTGAATACCAGTGAAGCGGAGGTGAGCGGCATCCTGCACGGGCAGGGCCACGGCCATCACGCGGTGGGCGAAGCGTTCGTGAAAGAGCTGACGCAGTATGCGGTCGACCTGCAGCGGGTACAGGTGATCAAGCCGGGTACCGATCCCCATCAGTTCGCGGAGAGAATCTATGCCAACGTATTCGCCTGAGCAGGCTCTGGCGCGCCCCACCGGCCGCGCGCCGCTGTGGGGAGAAGGGCTGCTGGCCGCCGCGCTGTGGCTGCTGGGCGGTCTGTTTACTCTTACCTGGCCCGACGCCGGGCGGCGCTGGCCGTTTAGCGAAGGCTGGGCGCTGGCGCAATTCACCCTCGGCGGCGGCTTGCTGATGCTGGCGCTGAGCTATCGCTACTGGCGGGCGCGCGGCGCGCGTGTGCTGCATGCCGGCAAGTGGCTGGCGCTGCTGCCGGTGCTGTTTGCTGTCTGGGAAGGGCTGACCGCCAAAACTGCCGTGTTGCCGGTACCATTCTTCGCGCCGCCGCAGGCGCTGATCGAGGTGCTGCACGACGACTGGCCGCGCCTGCTCGACAGCCTGCTGCACTCCCTGGGGCTGCTGGGGCTCGGTGTGCTGCTGGGTACCAGCAGCGGGTTCATCACCGGTCTGGCCATCGGCTGGTCGCAACGGATTGGCTACTGGGTGCATCCGGTGTTACGTCTGCTGGGGCCGGTGCCGTCCACCGCGCTGCTGCCGCTGTGCCTGTTTATTTTTCCCTCGAGCTTCGGCGCCAGCGTGTTTTTGATCGCGCTGAGCACCTGGTTCCCGGTCACGGTGCTGACCTGGTCCGGAGTGATGGGCATTGATAAGGCGTGGTACGACGTGGCGCGGACCCTCGGCGCCAGCCAGCGTTTCCTGATCCTGCGGGTGGCGATCCCCGCCGCGTTGCCGAACGTCTTTGTCGGCCTGTTTATGGGGCTCGGCGCGTCGTTTTCGGTGCTGATTGTCGCCGAAATGGTCGGGGTGAAGTCGGGGATCGGCTTTTACCTCCAGTGGGCCCAGGGCTGGGCGGCCTATCCTAATATGTATGCCGCGCTGCTGGTGATGGCCTTGTTATGCTCCGGCCTGATAAGCGGATTATTTATGCTGCGTGACCGTCTGCTGAGCTGGCAGCGAGGAGGGATGCAATGGTAACCGAGACGATAGCGCGCGGCGCGGCGGTATCCATCAGCCATCTTCATCATGCGTTTACGCTTGGCAAACAGACGGTACCGGTGCTGGAGAATATTAGCCTGCAGCTGCGCCCGGGGGAAAGCGTGGCGCTGCTGGGCCCTTCCGGCTGCGGTAAATCAACCCTGCTGCGGCTGCTGGCGGGGCTGGAAGCGCCGCAGAGCGGACAGATGCAGATCGACGGCGCGGCGCTCGGCGCCCCGGGGCCGGAGCGAATTCTGGTGTTTCAGGATCCGACGCTCTATCCGTGGCTGACGGTGCGGCAGAACGTGCTGCTGGGCCCGCAGGCGCAGGGGAAAAAGGGGCTGGAGGCGAAGGCAGACGCGTTGATTGACCGCATCGGGCTGCAGGCCTTCAGCGAGGCGTGGCCGCGGCAGCTGTCCGGAGGGATGGCGCAGCGTGCGGCGCTGGCGCGCGCCTTGTTGAACGAACCGCGTCTGCTGCTGCTCGACGAGCCGTTGGGCAAACTCGATTCGCTGACCCGCATCAGTATGCAGCGGGAGCTGATCGCCCTCTGGCAGCAGCAGGGGTATACCAGCCTGCTGGTGACCCACGATATCGAAGAGGCGCTGCTGCTGTGCGAGCGGGTGCTGGTGATGTCGCCGCGTCCAGGGCGGATTATCGCCGAGTTTGCGCTGCCGCTGGCTTTTCCCCGTCATCGCGATAACCCGCAGCTGCTGCAGCATCGTCAGGATATATTGCGCATCCTCGGCCAGGAGGCGGACTGGTAAGCTGAACGCATTCCCCGGTGGCGCTGCGACAAATGTCACGGAAAGGTAGGCCGGCGCAAGCGCAGCGCCGCCCGGCAATGAATATCCGGCGCGACGCCATGGTCCGGCTTAAAAATCCATCTTCACCGTGAACTGCACTTCGCGCGGGTCGCCAATCTGGTTGCCGAGGTTATTGGTGCCGATCGAGGAAGTGTAATAGGTCTTATCAAACAGGTTCTTCACATTCACCTGCAGCGTCACCGGATACTGCAGCTTCATCTTATAGGCGGCAAACACATCCGCCACCGCATAGCCCTGCAGATAATAATCCGCGCCGTTGGTGCCGGAACGCTTGCTGACCGCATGGCCGCCGCCGCCGACGGTCAGGGTATTGCTGTTATAGACGTTATGAATGTCATAGGTCAGGAACAGCGAACCGGTATGTTTCGGTACGTTTGGCAGCGGTTTCCCGGCGTAATCCGGATCTTCCAGCACTTTGGCGTCGGTGTAGCCGTAGCTGGCGATCACGCTGAGGTTATCGGTGATGGACCCGGCCAGATCCACTTCCACGCCCTGGGAACGCACTTTGCCCGCCGTTTTGGCCACCGTCTCATCGCCAATGCTCTCGGTGTACAGCACGTTACGCTTGTGAATATCAAACAGCGCGATATTGGCGGTAATGCCGTTTAACAGGTCGAATTTGGCGCCCACTTCGTAAGAGGTGGACTCTTCCGGCGGCAGCTCGCCGATATAGCTGGCGATCGACGACTGCGGCATAAACGACTGGGCGACGTTGGCGAACAGGGAGACGTTCGGCGTGATCTTGTAGACCAGGCCGGCTTTCGGCGTCCATTTCTCATCGCGGCTGTCGGTATTGACATTAAACGGTCGGCCTTTACCGGCGTACTGGGTGTAGTACTGGTAGCGCACGCCGGCGACGGCGATCCAGTTGTCGGTCAGGTACAGCGCGTCCTGCACGTATGCGGCATAGCTCTCCTGCTGGATCCGCTGGTCGCTGTCGGAGGCGGAGACGGTATTACAGGTGTCGAGAGTGCCGTAGACCGGATGATAGATGTTAAAGCCTTTGACGTTCTTACAGCGCAGCATATCGGTGCGCAGCAGATCGTAATTCTCATAGGCGACGCCGGTCAGCAGCTCGTTATAAAAGCCGCCCACTACCACGTTGCCCTGCAGGTCGGCGCGGGTGGAGTGCATCTTCTGCGTTGAACCGTGGGTACCATCGACCCGGCGGGTGAGGTTGCCGGTCGCCGAATCATAGGCCATCACCCGCGCCTGGTTATCGTTATAGTGATCCTGGCTGTAGCTGTAATCGAAGCGCGCGGTCCAGGCGTCGTTAAGGCGATACTCGGCGTTGAGCTGAGCGAGATCGGAATAGCCATCGGTAATATTAAACGCTTCATCGAAGCGGGTTTTGCGATCGACGTTAACCGCATGGCCGGTATTCAGATCGAAGATAGTGCCGCGATCAAAGGGGACGCTGTAGTCGCGGTGCGAATAGGACGCGGTCACCGTTGCCCGCTCGCCAAACCAGGTCAGGGAAGGGGCGATAAAGCTGCTTTTGTTTTTACCGAAATTGCGCCAGTAATCCTCATTCTGATATTCGCCGATCAGTCGGTACGCCAGATTTGTGCCTTCGATGGGGCCGGTGATGTCGACGCTGCCGGTGCCGCCGCCAAAGCTGGTGGAGGTCCCGGAAACCGAACCGGAGAACTGCCGCTCCGGCCGTTTAGTGATGACGTTGATCAGCCCGCCGGGGTCGAGGATACCGTACAGCGTCGAGGCGGGCCCCTTCAGGACTTCCACCCGTTCGGTGGCGGCGTTAAAGCTGCGCGGCAGCACGGTGCGCAGGCCGTTGGTCATGATCGAGCCGTCGCGGTTGGCGCCGAAGCCGCGGCGGGTAAAGGCGTCCTGGGTACCGCCGAGGGTGTTGGTCTGCACCACGTTAGCGACGTTATACAGCGCCTCATCGAGTGAGGTGGCGTGCTGATCTTCGAGAACCCGATCGCTGACGGTATTGACCACCTGGGGAATATCCAGCAGCGGCATCGAGGTTAGCGTCGCGGTGGCGGAGCTGAGCGGCTGATAGCCGCTTGTGGCGCTTTGCTGCGCGCCGTCGGCCACTACGGTGATGGTCTCTTCCGCGTCGTTAGTACTTTTCGCCGCGCGATTGTCGGCGGCCATTAATCCCGGTGAGGCTAAAAAAAGAAGCGAAAAAAGCGCGCGCCCTGGCAACGTCCTGCAGGCGACATGGGGTTGAGTCATTATCTGTTTCTCGTGAACGAATCTGCCTTTGCGGTCAGATTAAGCCAATAAAATCATTGCCCTGAATAATAAAAGCACTCTGTTTAGCGTCTGAATGCGCCTTCAGATGTGTAATTGAGAATCATTCAATCATGAAGGGATGTAGTAGTAAACGTTATGCAAGATAAAAATTCAGCGGCGAGGAACAGGACGTTTTAAACACCTCCAGTAGGGAATGTTCTGTAGTTATCTATCTGATATTATTTTATTTTAATTATATTGCGTTGGCACAGTCTCGCTGTAGTCAGCGTCCCCGTCTGAAGACGATGGCGAGTATTGACTACTACATTCATCCCCGTCATGATCAAAAGAGAATGAGATTTATTTTGATTTGACTGCAGAATGTCCAGCTATCGCCTGGAACGCTGCGGCGCAGGAGCGAGTTATGCCACAGCGGGTGAAACCTGCAGAGCAGGGGATCGTACTGGATGCCCTGTCGGCCGGCTACGGCCAGACCCTGATCGTTGACGATATCAACCTGACCATTCCCACCGGCAAAATGACGGTGCTGGCCGGGGCGAACGGATCCGGCAAATCCACGCTGCTCTCGACCATCGCCAGAATGCTGAAACCGCTCGGCGGCTGTGTGCGTCTGGACGGGCAAGCCATTCACCAGATGCCGACGAAAGCCGTCTCGCGCCAGCTGGGCATCCTCCCGCAATCGCCGTTGACCCCGGAAGGATTGACCGTTTTCGAGCTGGTCTCGCGCGGGCGCTACCCGTGGCAGGGGCTGATGCGCCAGTGGTCCGAGGCCGATGAGCTGGCGGTAGAGGAGGCGCTGCGCTTAACCGGTACCGCCGAATTCGCCCATCTGCCGGTGGACAGCCTCTCCGGCGGCCAGCGTCAGCGCTGCTGGATCGCCATGGCGCTGGCCCAGCAAACGGCCACCATTCTGCTCGATGAGCCGACCACCTGGCTCGATCTGCGCTATCAGGTCGATATCCTTGAGCTGCTCCAGACCCTCACCCGCGAACATGGCCGCACGGTGGTGACGGTGCTCCATGACCTTAACTTTGCGGTGAACTACGCCGATCTGCTGGTATTCCTTAAACAGGGGCGCATCGCCGGCACGATTAGCGACAACGACGTCTGTAGCCCTGAGCTGATTAAACGCGTGTTTGACGTTGACGTGCAGATGTCGATTAACCCGCAAACCGGCAAACCCTTCTTTATGCCGTTTCGCGCCCGCCAGGCAGCGGCACAATGAGCGTGGCCATCCTGCTTTCCGCGCGGCGTCGCCCCCGCCCCCGGCTGACGCTGCTTCTGCTAACGCTGCTGCTTATCGCCGCCTCGCTGGTGCATCTTGGCTTAGGCGCCCGCTGGATCGCCCCGCAGACGGTGCTGCGAGCGCTGCTGGAGTACGATCCGCGCAACTTTGAGCAGCGGATTATCATCGATCTGCGTCTGGTGCGGCTGGCGGCGGCGCTGCTGACCGGCGCAGCGCTCGGCGTCGCCGGGCTGCTGCTGCAGACGGTGATCCGTAACCCGCTTGGCGAGCCGCATATTCTCGGGCTTAACGCCGGCGCCTCGCTGGCGGTGGTGGCGACCTCGGCGCTGGGCCTGTCCTTCGGCGCTTTCCCCGCCGGGCGCCCGCTGACCGCCGCCTGCGGCGCGGGGCTGCTGTTTGGTGGCGTGATGGCGCTGGCCTCTGCCGGGCGCGGCGGGGCGACGCCGCTGCGCATCACGTTGTGCGGAGTGGCGCTGTCAGGGTTTGCGTCGGCGGTGACGGCGGCGATATTGATTCTCGATGAACAGACGCTGCTGGCGATGCGCACCTGGCTGGCCGGCGACCTGGCCGGAATGAACTGGAGCACGCTGCAGACGGCGCTGGTCCCGGCGCTGATCGGCCTTGGCGTCGCGTTGCTCATTGCCCCACGCCTCAACGTGCTGGCGCTGGGGGATAAGGTGGCGCTGGGCCTTGGCGTTAATCTCGTCCAGACGCGGCTGCTGGGCCTGCTGGCGATTGCGCTGCTCTGCGGCGCGGCGGTGGCGGTGGCCGGGCCGATCGGCTTCGTCGGGCTGGTGGTGCCGCACGTGGTGCGCCGTCTGGTGACGGAAGATATCCGCCTGGCGCTGCCGCTCGCGGCGCCGGTGGGGGCGCTGGCGCTGGTGCTGGCGGACATCGCCGCCCGGACGCTGGTCGCGCCGCAGGAGCTGGCCACCGGAGCGATGACCGCCCTGGTGGGCGCGCCGTTGTTTATCTTTATCGCCGCGAGGTTTTTTAAATGACGCGCGCCGTTCACCGGGCCGGTTTTCGGCCGCTGGCTTTCGCCTCCCGTCATCTGCTGCTGCGTCCTGCGGCGTTAAAAATTGCCGCCAGCATAGTGCTGACGCTGCTGGCGCTGGGGCTGTACAGCCTCAGCCGCGGCAGCTATCCGCTGCCCGCGTCGACGCTGGCGCGGGCCCTGCTGGCGCCGCAGGAGATGGGCGAGCAGCCGCGCTTTATTCTGTTTGATATCCGCCTGCCGCGGATCCTGATGGCGCTGCTGTGCGGGGCCATGCTGGGGCTGGCCGGCGCGGCGATGCAGAGCATCACCCGTAACGGGCTGGCCGACCCGGGGCTGATCGGCGTCAAAGAGGGGGCAAGCATCGTGGTTCTGGCGCTGGTG
The DNA here is from genome assembly GCF_018223915.1 of Klebsiella sp. 64. Taxonomy (NCBI): domain Bacteria; kingdom Pseudomonadati; phylum Pseudomonadota; class Gammaproteobacteria; order Enterobacterales; family Enterobacteriaceae; genus Klebsiella; species Klebsiella sp. 64. The sequence continues at coordinate 68,104 of NZ_JAGRQZ010000008.1, read as the reverse complement.
CTGTTTTTCCCGGCGGTAGGCCTGGTCTGGCGGCCGCTGGCGGGGATGGTCGGCGGCATAGCGGTGGCCCTGCTGGTCCTGACGCTGGCCCGCGACTGTTCGCGGCCGCGCTTTATTTTAATTGGCATCGGCGTCTCCTGGAGCCTGGCGGCCGCGGTCGGCATCTTTATGACCACCGCCGACGTACGCGACGTGCAGACGGCGATGATCTGGCTGGCGGGCAGCCTGCAGACCGCCACCTGGCCGCTGCTGGCGGTGGCTTTTTGCTGGGCGCTGCCCGGGGCCATCATCCTGTTCTGTACCGCCCGGGCGGCGGACGTGGCACTGCTGGGCGACCGGACCGCTGTCGGCCTCGGCGTACGTCTGCAGCAGCTGACGATGCTGCGCTTTTTCGCACCGGTGCTGCTGACCTCGGCCAGCGTCTCCTGCGTCGGCAGCCTGGGCTTTGTGGGCCTGATGGCGCCGCATATGGCGCGTTTTGTGCTGCGCGGCGGCCAGGTATCGCTGCTGTGCGGCAGCGCGCTGATTGGCGCCTTGCTGGTGCTGGCGACCGATACCCTTGGCCGGCTGGCGTTTGCCCCGCTGCAGATCCCGGCGGGGATTGTCATTGCCCTGGTGGGCTGCCCGTTCTTCGTTATCTTGCTCTGGCGTCGCCGTGATGCCCTTTAACCAGGAAGGTAGTATGCGTTGGTTCGTCTCATTGCTGCTGTTGCTGACGGGGGCCGTCAGCGCCGCCGACCCACAAACTCAAACTTTCACCGATGATTTAGGCCGCACCGTCACCGTCCCGCTGCATCCGCAGCGTATCGTTTCGATGCACGATCTCGACATTACCATTCCGCTGATTGAGCTCGGGGCGCCGCCGATCGCCAGCCACGGCCGGACGCGCCCGGACGGCAGCCACTACCTGCGATCCAGCGCCCAGCTCACCGGCGTCGATTTCGACAACAGCGATATCCGCTTTATTGGCACCGCCGATATCGATCTGGAAGCGGTAGCCGCCGCCAGGCCGGATCTGATTATCACCGAGCCCAGTCGCCACGTGTCAGTGGAGCAACTGGAGAAGATTGCCCCGACGGTGAGCATCGACCATCTGCAGGGCAGCGCCCCGGAGATTTACCGCAAGCTGGCGCAGCTGACCGGCACCCAGCCGCGGCTGGCGATCCTCGAGCGCCGCTATCAGGAACAAATTAAACAGCTGAAAGCGATGGTCAACCCACCGCAGTACAGCGTCTCAGTGATCCAGGCGAACAACGGCAAGGTCACGGTGCATCATTCGTATCATGCGCTGGGCCGGGTGCTGCGCGACGCCGGGTTCCGCTTTCCGCCGCTGATTGAGCGGATCCCCGATGGTCAGCGCATTGACGTCAGCGCGGAACAGCTGCCGGAGCTGGACGCTGATTTTGTCTTCGCCACCTGGCGGTCGGATACCGGCGGTAAGCCGCAGGATGAGCTGCAGGCGATGGAGGGCGTGATGCCCGGCTGGTGCGACTTTATGCGCGCCTGCCGCACCGGGCACTATATTTTACTGCCGCGGGAAGAGGTGATCTCCAACTCCTACGCCGCGCTGTCTCTGATGGTGGCCCAGGTGCAGTCGCATATTGCCGGCAGGCCGATCCCGGCGGAGGCCAAATGAAAAGCGCGGTAAAAAAAGAGAAGGGCAAAGTCGATCTGTTCGGCGAACGCTATCGCGCCCGGGCGCACCAGCTCTCCCCCCGGCTGCGGGCGGTGGTCAGCTATATCAACGACAACCGCGAGGTGGTGCTGGAGCATACGGCGATGGAGATCGCCACCGCGACCCAGACCTCCGACGCCACGGTGGTGCGTGCCATCCAGGCGCTGGGCTTCGCCGGGCTGCGCGAGCTTAAGCAGACCATGGAGCGCTGGTTCGGCACCTCGGTCACCTCGGCGGAAAAGATGCGCTCGACGGTTACCGCGCTCTCCAGCGACGTCAACTCCAGTATTGATTTTGTGCTTGAAGGCCATCAGCGGGTGTGCGAGGTCCTGTCGCGGGCCGACAACCGCGCGGCGGTGGCTCAGGCGGTGGCATTGCTCAGCGACGCGCGCCAGGTGGGGATCTTCGGTATCGGCGCCTCGGGGATCCTCGCCGAATACACCGCCCGGTTGTTCAGCCGTATTGGCCTGCCGGCGTACGTGATGAACCGCACGGGCTTTAGCCTTGCCGAACAGCTTATCGGCCTGCAGCGCGGCGATGTGCTGATCATGATGGGGCAAAAATCCCCCCATCGCGAAGGGTTGACCACCCTGCGCGAGGCGAAGCGGCTGGGTATTCCGACCATCCTGCTGACCCAGGCGGTGGACTCGCGCTTCAGCCAGGAGGCGCAGGTGGTGATCGACGTCCCGCGCGGCGGGGACAGTAGCCGGATGCCGCTGCACGGTACGGTGCTGGTCTGTCTCGAGATGATTGTCCTGTCGGTGGCCTCTACCACGCCACAAAAAACGGTGAAATCCCTGAAACGAATCAACGATCTGCATCGGGCTATCGGTAAATCCGGCGGTAAACGGGGCCATTGAGAAGATAATTCACCAGCGGGAAGGTTTCCGGTTGCATATAAAAGTGAGTGTGTGTATTTTTATGCAAAATAAATGCATAAAAAGGAAATCTCATGGTCAAGAATTTGCTCAAAGCGTGTTGCATGATAGCCGCGCTGACGGCTGCCGGACAGGCGGCTGCGGAAACCTATACCGTCGGCTCCGGCGGCACCTACCGGCCGTTTGAATTTGAAAACAGCCAGAAACAGCTGGAAGGTTTCGACATCGACATCATCAAAGCCATCGCCAAAGCCGAAGGCTTTGATGTTAAGCTGGTCAATACCCCATGGGAAGGCATCTTCGCCACGCTGAACACCGGCGACCGCGACATCATCATCTCCGGGATCACCATCACCGATAAACGCAAACAGATGGTCGATTTCTCCGCGCCGTACTTCCCGGCCGAACAGTCTATCGTCGTCGCTCAGGACTCGCAGGTGGATTCGCTGGCGGCCCTGAAAAACGAGAAGGTCGGGGTGGTGAACTCCAGCACCGGCGATATCGTGGTTTCTGAGGTGCTGGGTAAAAACAGCACCGCGATCAAGCGCTTCGACAATACCCCGCTGATGCTCCAGGAGCTGTTTGAGGACGGCGTCAGCGCCGCGGTAGGCGACGTCGGGGTAGTGAAGTACTACATCAAACAGCACCCGGAGAAGCAGTTCAAGCTGGTGCCGGATGCTAAATTTGAGCGTCAGTATTTCGGTATTGCGGTGGCGAAAGGCAACAGTGAACTGCTGGGCAAAATCAACGCCGGGCTGCAAAAGATCGTTGCTGACGGGACTTACGCCAAAATCTATAAAACCTGGTTCGACGACAACGTGCCGACGCTGCCAGCGCAATAATCCACCTTTTTCAGTGACCACGGCTATCGCCCAGGCGATAGCCGTATTTTTTAGGGAAGGACTATGACGGGATTCCGTTGGGAGATCATCGAGGAGTACGGCCCGCTGTTTGTGGACGGCGCCCTGATGACGATTAAATGTACCATTATCTGCGTGATCCTCGGGACGCTGTGGGGGTTAACTCTCGGTCTCGGGCGGATGGCGAAGGCCGAGCACGGGCCGTGGAAATATATTCTCCGCTACCTGGTGCAGTTTCCGGTGCGCTTTTACGTCAGCGCCTTCCGCGGCACGCCGCTGTTCGTGCAGATTATGGTGGTGCACTTTGCGCTGGTGCCGCTGTTTATCAACCCGCGCGACGGCCTGCTGGTGACCAGCGGCCTGATGAGCGCCGACTTTGCCCGCGAGCTGCGCGCCAGCTACGGGGCGTTCCTCTCCTGCATCGTGGCGATCACCCTTAACGCCGGGGCCTATGTGTCGGAGATTTTCCGCGCCGGCATCCAGTCGATCGACAAAGGGCAGATGGAGGCCTCCCGCGCGCTGGGCATGCCGTGGTGGAAAACCATGCGCAAGGTGATCCTGCCGCAGGCGTTTCGCCGTATTCTGCCGCCGCTGGGCAATAACGCCATCGCCATTGTCAAAGACTCGTCGCTGGCCTCGGCGATTGGCCTGGCCGATCTGGCCTATGCCGCGCGCACCGTCTCCGGCGCCTACGCCACCTACTGGGAACCCTACCTGACCATCTCTCTGGTCTACTGGGTGATCACCTTCCTGCTGGCGCAGCTGGTTAACCGTCTGGAAAAGAGGTTTGGCAAAAGTGATTCACATTAATAACTTACATAAGCGCTTCGGCGACAGCCACGTGCTGCGCGGCATCAGCTGCGATATTAAACCGCAGGAAGTGGTGTGCATCATCGGCCCGTCTGGCTCGGGGAAAAGCACCTTCCTGCGCTGTATGAACGCCCTGGAGACGGTCAGCGAAGGCGAGGTGGTGGTTAACGGCTTTGCCGCCCACGACCGGACCACCGACCTCAACAAGATGCGCGAAAGCGTCGGCATGGTGTTCCAGCGCTTTAACCTGTTCCCGCACATGACGGTGCTGGAAAACCTGATCATGGCGCCGATGAATCTGCGCAATATGCCGCGCCAGCAGGCGGTCGACCTGGCGGAAGCCTTGCTGGCGAAGGTGGGCTTAAGCGATAAGCGCGACGCCTGGCCCTCGAGCCTGTCCGGCGGCCAGCAGCAGCGGGTAGCCATCGCCCGCGCGCTGGCGATGAAGCCGTCGATAATGCTGTTCGATGAGCCTACTTCGGCGCTGGATCCGGAGCTGGTGGGCGACGTGCTGGAGGTGATGAAAAACCTCGCCAGCGAGGGGATGACCATGGTGATCGTGACCCACGAAATGGGCTTTGCCCGCGAAGTGGCCGACCGGGTGATCTTCATCGACCAGGGCGTCATTCAGGAAGAGGGCAAGCCGGGGCAGATCTTTAGCGCGCCGACCAACCCACGCACCGCCGCGTTCCTCAGCAAGGTGCTGTAAACCGGGCGGGCTGGCGCGATGCCAGCCCGCTGAGCATTCCGGGTGTATTGACGAAGCTTTTAATCATCCGCACAAACATTGACTGGGCTCATATATCCCGCGATAACCCCTTTGTTAATCTCAGGGTGTCGATTAGGACTTCTCCAGGGAAATAACGTTGGAAATCTTTTTTTAACCCACTGAAAAATAGCGATTAACTATTTTTCATACGCCAAAAATCATGGTCCGTTAATCACGGACTCGGTTTCGTATGGGTTAAAAAAGGTACGTTATGACAGTTACATGGACGGTCACGCCCGTGGGGTATCAGCACATTGCCAAACGCTGCCCCGCCTGCAATGTAAAACGCGACTTTGCGCCTTCCGGCGCCATCCGGGTGAATTCGCAAAAGAAGCTGCTGGATATCTGGAGCATCTATAAATGCACGCACTGCGATTACACCTGGAATATCGCCCTGTTTTCCAGGCTGCACGTCAGCAAGATAAACCGTGAACTGCTTCAGCGCCTGCTGCAGAACGATGCAGCCATGGTTCACTATTATGCCGCTGACCTCGCGACGCTGAAGCGCAACCGCGCCGAGCCGTCGGGGCAACCTGATTTTCGTATTCACGAGCAATGGTCGGTTACGTTGATGGCATGTCAGCGGATAACGGTGCGCGTCAGAGTCAGTCAGCCATTTCGCATCAGCCTGCTATCAATACTGAAAAAAACAGCTCAAGCTGAGTACGGCTGAAATCCGGTGGTTGGTCGCTACAGGGCATATCGAGGGTATTCCACTAAAACAGCTCAAGACGAAAAAGCTGAAGGCGATGGAATATGATTTTCAGCTGGCGGCGGAAACGCTGTATGCGCGACGCCGGATTACGTTATCACTTTGCGGTAGATAACTTGCCGGGAAGATAAGCCGCAGCGCTTGAGCTGCTGGCTTTTTTATTCCTCGGTGAATAAGGACGGCGAAGTTGGCCGTCCTGACTCCCTTATCTCCGCCTGCAAAAGCCACCTCCGCTGCAGCCATTCAATCTGCAGACGCATAGTAAACAAACGCCAGCTTATTGCCGTCGGGATCGCGGACGTAGGCGCTGTGAAAACCGTCGCCATACTGCGGCCGGTGACCGGGACCGCCTTCGTCACGTCCGCCGAGTTGCAGGGCGAGGGCATGCAGTTCCGCAATATGTGCGACGGAGCGGGCGTTAAGCGCCACCATCGTTCCATTACCCACCCCGGCAGGCTGTTGGTCAAAAGGAACGCCCACGCACAGCCCGCAGGTGTGATTGCCGTTGAAGGTGCCCCAGGACGCCCCCTGTTCGTTACGGCCGGCTTTGACGTGCCCCAGCAGCGCCATTAACGGGTCATAGAACTTGATGGCGCGTGGCAGATCGTTCGTTCCCAGCATCATGTATGAAACATAGTGTTCTCCTGTTGCGGGCAAAAAGGCCTAAACCTTCAGGCTGGCTGAAGGAGATGTTGCTGACGGAGTTTTAACAAGCGCGAGACCAGCATGATGACGACGATTCCTGCTATCAGCGCCAGGCAGTGAAAAGCAATTCTGCCGCCAGCCTGGAAGTAAACCCAGCGCGCTACTTCCACCGAGGCCGCCATAAAACTGAGCGCCACAATGTTGATGGTGGCTGAAACCGTCCCTTTCGGCAGGGAGTGGGAAAAAAGCGCAAAACGGAATAATACGGGGAACAACAGGCCTGTTCCGAGGGCATAGAGACTTGTTCCTGAAACGGACCACCACCAGGTATGGGGCCATGCAATATTTCCCGCCAGTAATACCAACAACCCGGTCAGCTGTATCGGGATAGTGCGCCAGATAAAGCGGGGAGAGGTCGGATCCTTGATAAAACGGGCCACGATGATGCTGGCAATAATAACGCCGCCAAAGACAGGCACCTGGGTCCAGGCATAGGCGCCGCGCGACATCCCGCCGTCATCGATCAGGATCACCGGAGAGAGTGCTACCCAGGTGATTATCGGCAGGTTACTGAATGACAACACCAGCGCGCCCGTGAGCACCACCGGCTGTTTAAAGGCGCGGACAAACTCGGAAAATACCTCTCCCGGACGAAACCCCCGGCCCTGAGAGGTGACCGTTTCTGGCATGTTAAAAATCAGTAACGCCCAGGCCAGCAAGCTCATGGCGCCGATGATCGCAAACAATAACTTCCAGTGCAGGAAATTCATCAGGCCAGCGCCCGCCAGGGGCCCGATTACCGGCGCCAGCAAAACGATGGATGTCAGCGCCGCCATAATGCGGATAGACTCTTTTTCATCAAAAGCCTCCTGGATGGAGACATAACCGACTGTCGAAATGAAGCAGATACTGGTTCCCTGGATAAAACGGGCGATAAGATATTGATCAATCGACGTGACAAAGATCATGCTGAAGCAGGCCAAAGCAAAGATGATGGCTCCGGTCAGTAGTACGGGGCGGCGACCAATGCGGTCGGAGAGCGGCCCCAGCAGCCACTGTAATGCCAGCCCCCCGGCTAAATAGAGGCTGACGGAGGCCGGGGCTAACGCAACATCAGCCTCAAATTCCCGGATGATGTGGATAATACCCGGCTGAATGAGATCGGTAGTCAGATAAGCAGAAAAATCATAGATAACCATCGCCAGCGGAAATAACAAGATTCTGCTAAAACGGATGTACGGTCCCAACGCTAATTTCATACGCGAAGACTCCCTGGTCGGTGACGGTTTCCCTGGTATCGGGGCCTGGTTGATGTGGATCCCTTGCGGCTGTCGTCACAGGCTGGCCGCGGAATGACAAACCGAAAGATAAAATTCGCCTGGCGACTGTCATTGGGTAAGGCAACGCAACGGCATGCAGAGGGAGGGGTCTCGCTGCCATCGCGTGGATGTGGAGCGTTTGTCCGCAGGGGACGAGAATGAATAAAGTCGCTTGCTCCTGAGGGGAAACATTCATACCGGGAAACCTGTGTCATCATCATGGGCAAAATAGGCGAACACTCGCCAGTGTCCGCATTCGATTTCAGCGCAGTGATAATCAGTCCGGCCAGTGATGGTCGGAAGTCTGATTATCAGATGATTAGGTTTTCCTGCATCGACGCCTCAGCTATGGGTATGAATTATTCATTAAGGAAATGATAACACCCACATTTATTATGGGAATTGCGCAGGTAAGAAAATGTGACTTTCGCCCGCTTACTGCGTGAAGCTGATCGCAACAGACCCGGCGCTGCGCTCAGCCTTGCCATGGTACACCGCCTCAATATTATTCCCCTGTGGATCCAGCACAAAAGCGGCATAGTAACCAGGATGATAGTGTCGTTCGCCAGGCGCGCCGTTATCACGTCCGCCATGGGTCAGCGCCGCATGGTAAAAAGCGTCCACCATGTCACGATCTCTGGCCTGGAATGCCAGGTGGTGGCGCCCAGTCAGTTTCCCGGCAGCCTCCGGGCTGTGGCGTGAGGCCACCACCAGTTCGTCGGCCAGCAAGTATTCATTGGCGGTGGTGATAACCGGGATCTCCAGCGCCGACAGTACGGCGGTATAAAAGTTTTTGCTTGCCTCAAAGTCTTCGACAACCAGCAGAATATGATCGATCAATCTGCCACGATGTAAGGTATTACTTTCCATGGGATTTCCTCTCGGCTGGGGGGCCGGCAATGGTTAACAGCAGTGAGCCAGCAAGAACAGGATACCCTCCGGTGAGGGCCATAAAAAAGGGCTGGCGCCAGGCCAGCCCGTGAGGACTACCGTGCGGACTCCGTCGCCTCGTCCATGTCATCTTCCTGCTCACTGGCAAGCAGGGTTTTCTCGTTTTTGCACAGACACTGAATCAACAGGAACAGTACGCCGCTGGCCACCAGGGTGACGATCAAGCCATCGTAACCAGTGATGCCGATCAGCATGCCGCTGACTACCGGCCCGGCAACGCTGCCGGCGGACCAGAAAAAGCCGAACAGGGCGTTAATCATAATCAGCTTCTGCCCATTGAAGGTTTTCCCCGCCCGCACCAGCGACAGGGTATAAAGTGCGCCCGCCGCGGCGCCCAGCAGCAGACAAATGGCCATCAGCTGAATGCGCGAGCCGAGCATCAGCGGCAGGGCCAGCAGCGACAGGCTGAAAACCACCGCGCAGCTCAGATGCACGCGGCGAATCCCGACCCGGTCGGCCAGCCAGCCGAGCGGGGTCTGGAACATCGCATCTCCGGTAAGCACCACGGTGACCAGCAGCACCGCCAGCCCTTCATTCAGCCCTTTGTCCATGCCGTACAGCGGCAGCAGGGCGAGGATGCTGGCGTCAAAGAAGGCGAAGCAGAAGACCCCGGAGGCCAGTACCGGCAGAAAGGCGCCGAGGCTGCGCCAGCTGGCGCGCTCCCCGAGGCTTTCACGAGTGCCGGTGGGCAGATGGCGCAGCATCAGCAGGCAGACGGCGGTGACCGCGACAATCGCTATCAGCGCTGAGGTCTGCCAGGCTGGGCCGACGGAGATCAGCAGCGGCCCGGCCAGCTGGCAGCCGGTAAAGGCCGAGGCGTAGAGACCGGTGAGGGTAGCGCGCTGGCTGCCCGCCGCGCCGCCGGTGATCCAGCTTTCGCCGAGTACGATAATGACCCCGGAGGCCAGGCCGGTCAGCAGGCGCGGCAGCAAAAGCAGCGTCATATCGGTAGTCATGCATGAGGCGATGGTCGTCAGCGCCAGCAGGATCAGACTGCCGCTCAGCAGCACGCCCATTTCAACGCGCCGGCACAGCGCAGGAGAGAGGAAAGAGGAGATCATCATGCCGGCGGGCGGCAGGGCGGCCAGCAGGCCGACGTACAGCGGCGCGATCTGCTGCTGCGCCAGCTCAAGACTGATTAACGGCACCGTATAGCCGGTGATAAATCCCACAAGCGACGCGGCCATGATCATCGCCAGCGTGGGGGCAAGACGATTCTGGTCTGGGTTAAACATTTTATTTCCGATGACGGAGAGGTCAGTAGTGGATCCTTCGGCAAATTGCCGTCCTGAGTTGCATAATAATTAATCGACTGGCCGTTGTCACCGTTGAAATCACTACCAAAAAAGGGCCGCAGGGCGGCAGGGGGGCTGTACGCCGCGCCGCCGCCGCATTTCATGACGTTGTCAGCGTGGTAACGACAGGATATAACGGAGGGAGCGGTAGCGCCCCGACGCCGGTGAGCGACGGGGAAAACGCGACGCATGACCGATTATTCAGCATTACGCTATGCAGGAAAGGAGTAATACATGGCCGTATCGCCGTCACTGATCGCCGAAGCCGTTGGCTGGCGACGTGAATTTCACGCCGCGCCTGAGCTCGGATATCAGGAGCAGGAGACCTCGCGCCGCGTTGCGGAGCTGCTGGCCTCGTTTGGGCTGCAGGTGCATCGCGGGCTGGCCGGCACCGGCGTCGTGGCGACGCTGGAGAACGGCCCCGGGCCGGTTATCGGCCTGCGCGCCGATATGGACGCCCTGCCGATCACCGAGCTGGGGAGCGTCAGCTACCGTTCACGCCGCGCCGGGGTGATGCACGCCTGCGGCCACGATGGCCATACCGCGATGCTGCTGGCGGCCGCCGCCCATCTGGCGCAGACCCGCCATTTCAGCGGCACCGTCCACTTTGTCTTTCAGCCGGCGGAAGAGAACCTCGGCGGCGCGCGCAAAATGGTGGAGGAGGGGTTGTTTGAGCGCTTCCCGATGGACGCCATCTACGCGCTGCATAACTGGCCGGGGATCCCTCTTGGCGAAGTGGCGCTCAGCGATGGCGCGATGATGGCCTCACTGGACGCCTTCGAGATAACCCTGCGCGGAAAGAGCTGTCATGCGGCGATGCCGGAGAGCGGGGCCGATCCGATCGTCGCGGCGGCGCAGCTGATAATGGCGCTGCAGACCATTCCTTCCCGCCGCTTGTCGCCGCAGGATTCCGCGGTGGTCAGCATCACCCAGATAAACGGCGGCGAGGCGATCAACGTCCTGCCGGACACCGTGGTGCTGCGCGGTACCTTCCGCTGCCTGAGCAATCGCGTTCGCGCCCGCGTGCGGGAGCTCATCGAAAGCTATGTGGCGACCCAGCCGCAGGTGTCCGATGTGCAGGGCGAGATTAGCTGGTTCCCTGGTTATCCGGTGACCAAAAACCATGCGCTGCAGGCGCAGCAGGTGCGCGAGGTGGCCGTCGCCACTCTCGGCGCGCAAGCGGTGCGCTGGAATCAGGCGCCGTCGATGGCCTCCGAAGATTTTGCCTGCATGCTGGAGGCCTGTCCGGGGGCCTATTTCTGGATAGGCACCGACGGCGAAACCCCGTCGAAGCCGCTGCATAACGCAAGCTATGACTTTAACGATGCGCTGATCGGCCCCGGCGTCGCCATGTGGGTGGGGCTGGTGGAGAAACAGCTGCCGGCGGCGTAACCCACCGGCAGCGGCAGAGGGAGCGCGCTGCGCTCCCTGAGGTCAGACGTCGGCAGCGGCTTTCAGTCGCGCTTTCATGTCGCTGTAGGCCGTCCAGGCATAGCGCTCCGCCCATTGCTGGTCGGCAATCGCTTCCACTTTCACCGCACAGTATTTGGTTTCCGGCGTTTTGGAGATCGGATCGAGGTTATCCTGGGTCAGCTCATTGCAGGCGCCCACCCACCACTGATAGGTCATATAGACCGCCCCCGGATTGATGCGATCGCTGAGGTCGGCGCGGGAGATCACCTTCCCGCGCCGGGAGCTGACCCACACCAGCTGTTTGTCGGCGATCCCCATTCGTTGCGCATCCGCGGGATTCATCTGCACCCGTCCCGGCTCGTCGGCCAGCGACTGCAGCGCGGCGCAGTTGCCGGTCATCGAGCGGCAGGAATAATGCCCGACTTCCCGCACGGTGCAGAGCACCAGAGGCCACTCGTCATCCGGGCGCTCCGCCGGCGCGCGCCAGGCGGTGGCGAACAGCTGCCCTTTACCCGAGGGGGTGTCGAAGCGGTTGTCTTTATACAGCCACGGCGTGCCGGGATGATCGAGGGTCGGGCACGGCCACTGGACATGGCCCATATCGCCCATTTTCTCCCAGGTCACGCCGTAGAACAGCGGGCAGAGCTCGCGCATCTCGTCCCAGATCTGCTGGTTGTTCTCATAGTGCATCGGATAGCCCAATTCGCTGGCCAGCAGGCTGATGATCTCCCAGTCGCGCTTCACATTCCCCGCCGGAGGGATCGCCTGTTCAAACCGCTGGAACCCGCGGTCGGCGCAGGTGAAGACGCCGCCGTGCTCGCCCCAGGAGGTGGCCGGCAGCAGGACATCGGCCATTTCCGCTGTTTTGGTCATGAAGATGTCCTGCACGACCACGAAGTCCAGCGCCTCGATGCCTTTGCGCACCAGGCCGAGGTCGGCTTCGGTCTGCAGCGGATCTTCGCCCATGATATAATAGGCTTTGATCTCGCCGGTCAGCGCTTTATGCGGCACCTCGGTGATGCGGGTGCCGACCTGGTCGTCCATCAGCGCCGGGTCGATGCCCCAGGCGGCGGCGAATTTCGCCCGCACGGCGGGGTCGATGACCTCCTGATAGCCGGGAAACAGGTTCGGCAGCACGCCCATATCGCAGGCGCCCTGTACGTTGTTTTGCCCGCGGACCGGCCCCACGCCGACGTTGGGCCGTCCCAGGTTGCCGGTGAGCAGCGCCAGGCTTGCCAGGCCGCGCACCACGTCCACCGCCTGGCCAAACTGGGTGACCCCCATGCCCCACATAATGGTGGCGGATGGGGCGGCGGCGAACATGCGCATCGCCTCCCGGATTTCCCGCGCGCTGACCCCGACAATCCCTTCCACCGCTTCCGGGGCGTAATCCTTCACCGCCTCGCGGTAAGCATCCAGCCCTTCGGTATAGCGTTCGACATAGGTTTTGTTGTACAGCTCCTCCTCCAGCAGCACATAGCCGAAGGCATTTACCAGCGCCATGTTGCTGCCGTTGTTGAGCTGCAGATGACGATCGGCAATGCGCGCGGTTTCAATGCGCCGCGGATCGCAGACGATGATTTTGGCGCCGTTGTCCCGGGCCTTGATTACCCGGCGGGCGACGATGGGATGGGAGTCGGCGCAGTTGTAGCCAAAGACCAGCAGGCACTTCGAGTTTTCGATGTCGCTAATCGAGTTGCTCATCGCCCCGTTGCCCAGCGCCTGCTGTAGCCCGGCGACGGAGGGGCCGTGGCAGACGCGGGCGCAGCAGTCGACGTTATTGGTGTTCAGCACCGCGCGGGCGAACTTTTGCATCACATAGTTGGTTTCGTTGCCGGTGCCGCGCGAGGAGCCGGTGGTCATGATGGCGCGCGGGCCATGCTTCTCTTTGATCTCCCTGAGCTTGCTGGCGGTATAGCGAATCGCCTCCTGCCAGCTGACCGGCGTGAAGGCGCCGCCTTTCTGGTAGCGGATCATCGGTTGTTTAAGACGGGGCGTCAGGAGCTGCGTATCGTTAAGAAAATCCCAGCCGTAGTAGCCTTTCAGGCACAGCTGGTTCTGGTTGGTGACGCCGTCGGCGGCCTCCGCGCGAATGATTTTATTGTTGTCGACAACCAGTTTAAGTTTGCAACCCGCCCCGCAGTAGGGGCACACGCTCGTGATTTTTTTCATCAGTAACAGACCTGTTAACAGTGAACTGAGGATCGCTGTCGCGCCGGGCCCGACGGGCAACGATCGCGGTATCGCCTGGTGGTGATGCAGACGCAGGCCTGTTGCGCTATGCAGGTCTTGTGCCAGAATTTAAGCTCTTGATCTGTATTGAAAAATGAAAAGAGATTGATGACGGGAGCATGACCTCGTCACTAATGACGATGACGCAGAGCGCCGACGTCAGACGCTCTGCGGGAGTAAAACGCGGCTAGGCGAGAGGGCGGCAGCGGTCGAAGTGCGATTCGCTCAGGCCGACGTCGCGCGCGGCGGCGCAGATAGCCTGCCAGCTGCCGGCATCCAGCGGGATCCCCTGCGCCAGCCGCGCTTCGCGGTTGGCGGCCTCCCATTCGCCGGGCGCCAGCACCGGGGCATCGGCATCGTGCGGCGACTGCTTACACCATGCGATAAAGGCCTCCGTCTGCGCCTGGCTGTCCGGGGCATCGAACGCGTCCGGGCGCAGGATCACCGTGGTCATGCAGTTAAAGATGGCGTCGACGCTGGTCTGCAGGCTCTCCTGATGGGTGGTTTGCCCGCCGGAGAGCGCGCCGCCGAGCACTTCGCACAGCGTCGCCAGGGCATAGCCTTTGTGCTGGGCGAAGGTGAGCAGGGCGCCCAGCGGCGAGGTCTGCATCACCGCCGGGTCGGTAGTGGGTCGACCCTCGGCGTCAATCAGGCAGCCGGGGGCCACGGCTTCGCCTTTATGCCAGGCGACGCGGGTTTTACCAAAGGCGATGGCGCTGGTGGCGTAGTCCAGCAGCAGCGGCGGATGGCCCGCGCGGGGAAACACCACGCACAGCGGGTTGGTGCCGAAGCGGCTGTCCTTCCCGCGGAACGGGGCGACCATCGGGTCGCCGATGACGCTGACGAAGTGAATGGAGATCATCCCGGCGGCGGCGCACTGTTCGGCCCAGTAGCCGATGCGTCCGACGTGATGCGCATTGCGCAGGGCGATAGCCGCCATACCATGCTGCTTCGCCTTTTCAATGCCTAACTGCATCACTTCGTGGGCGACCACCTGGCCGAAGCCGGCGTTGCCGTCGAGGGTGACCACGGCGCCGGCGTCTTTGGTCACCGTGGCGTGGCGGTTGAGCTGCAGAAAACCACCGGCGTGGGATTTGACGTAGCTGGGGATCATCCCGACGCCGTGGGAGTCATGCCCGGCAAGATTGGCGGCGATCAGATGGTCCGCGACGAGGGTGGCTTCCCCTGGGGTACTGCCGAGATGGGTAAACAGTGAGACGACAAACTGATGCAGATCCGTCGCCAGAAAGCGGTGTCCTGTAGGCACTGATTCTCTCCTGTAGTCTGTTGTTATTTTGTTATGTTTGCCGTTTTATGCTGCGCCGCCCGGCGCAGAAGGTCAAGGGCGGCGTCTCCCGGCGACAGGCCGCTGCGCCAGCGCCTGCGCATACGACAGACGATAAAAAACCGGGCCGGGATCGCGTTTTAATTAACGCCATAAACACCACATTTTTAAATTCTGCCAGTGTCACAAAAGCCAGAAAAAAGCCATCCCCGTCGTTGCAAGGGGAGCTGATACCACTATATGTTAAATTTGTGTTTATTAATTGATGATTAAAGGTTGGTATCATGTATAAGAAAATAAGTGGTTTAGTGGTTTCACTGACGGCCGTTTTCGCCTGTGCCGCCTGGGCGGAGGTGCCTGCGGGCTATCCCGCAGATTATCAAAAAACGATTGATGCCGCCGTAAAAGAGGGCAAGGTGGTGGTCTATTCCACGACCGATACCAAAGCGGCCGGGCCGTTAATTAAGGGATTTGAAGCGCAATACCCGGGCGTCAAAGTCGAATATAACGACATGAACAGTACCGAGCTGTATAACCGCTATATCAGCGAACAGGCCGCCGGGGGCGGCAGCGGGGATGTGGTGTGGAGCTCATCGATGGATACCGCGCTGAAATTAGCCACCGAATACGCGGAACAATATGCCTCGCCGGAGGTGAAGCAATTACCCGACTGGGCGGTCTGGCAGCAAAAAGCCTATGGCACTACCTATGAGCCGGTGGTGTTTATCTATAACAAACGGCTGATCCCGCAGAATGAGGTACCGGATTCGCATACCGCGCTGGCAAAACTTATCGCCAGCCAGGCCGATAAATTTAAAGGCAAAGTCACCACCTACGATATCGAAAAATCGGGCCTCGGCTTTATGCTGGCGGTACAGGACAGCCAGGCCGACGCGAACTATTTTGCCGACCTGGCGAATATCGCCAAAGGCGGCCTGACGGTGCAGTCTTCCACCGGCACAATGATGGAGCGCGTCTCCTCCGGCGAAAACCTGATCGGCTATAACATTCTTGGCTCTTATGCCGAAGCGCGGGCGAAAAACGATCCCTCTTTAGGTATTGCCTATCCGAAAGATTACGTGCTGGTGCTCTCCCGCGTCTCGTTTATTAGCCAGGAGAGCGAACATCCCAATGCGGCGAAATTGTGGCTGGATTATGTCCTGTCGGAAAAAGGCCAGCAGATCCTCGCCAGCCAGGCGGATATTCCCTCTATTCGTCGCGATATTGCAGGTAAAAATGATATCGACGGCATGACCGCGCTGCTGGGCAAAGCGTTAAAACCGATCCCGGTCAACGAAACTCTGCTGGATTATTTACAGCCGCAAAAACGTCTGCAGTTTATTAAACAATGGCGCAGCGCCGCCGCGAAATAATCCTCCCCTGGGGCATCGCCGATGCCCCTATTCACACCCGGCGGGTTTATTCACCTGACCGAAGGGATGAACCATGAACGTATTACGCAGAAAGTGGCAGGGGCTGCCGCGCGGCGTGGTGGTGTGCATCACGGCGCTGGTGATTTATGTCCCGCTGTTATTTATTGTGGTGCAGAGTTTTCTTTCGGCACCGTTCTTTTCCCGCTCCAAATCGTGGAGTCTGGAAGCCTTCGCCTTTATTTTTACCGACCCGGATTTTTATCTGGCATTAAGGTCAGGTTTTATTCTGGCCTTTGGCCTGGTGATTATCGCCATTCCGCTGGGCGGTATTTTGGCGTTTCTGATGGTGCGCACCGATTTACCCGGCCGGCGGATCATTGAGCCGCTGATCCTGGTGCCGATCTTCGTCTCGCCGATGGTGCTGGGCTTTGGCTACGTGGTGGCCGCCGGGCCGGTAGGCTTCTTTTCCCAGTGGGCGCAGCAGCTGATCGGCTTTGTGCCGTGGAATATCTACTCGATGTTCAGCATTGTGGTCATCGCCGGCTTAACTCACGTTCCGCATGCCTATCTTTATATCTCTTCGGCGCTGCGCAGCGTCGGTTCCGACGTGGAAGAGGCGGCGCGCACCGTCGGCGCTACCCCGCTGCAGGTGATGACCTCGGTGAGTCTGCCGATGGTGCGGCCATCCATCCTTTACGCCTGCGTGCTGCTCTTCTTCCTCGGTCTGGAGGTTTTCGGTCTGATGCTGGTGCTGGGCGACCCCGAGGGCAACATGGTGCTGGCGACCTATCTTTATAAGCTGACCAACAAGCTCGGCACCCCATCCTACCATCTGATGGCGGCGGTGGCGGTGGTGCTGATCTGCATTACCATCCCGCTGGTGATGCTCCAGCGGCGACTGATGCGCACCGCCAACCGCTTTGTCACCATGAAGGGCAAGGCGTCCCAGGCGCGGGCGCTGCCGCTGGGCAAATGGCGCTGGGTGGCCGGGGCGGTGGTAGTGGCCTGGCTGACGGTGACCATCGGCGTGCCGCTGCTCGGCGTGGCGCTGCGCGCCTTTATCTCCAACTGGGGCGTCGGGGTGTCGCTGTGGGATGAGCTGTCGCTGGCGACGTTCCACAATATCTGGCAGCAGCCCAACCTGCTGCGGGCGATCGTCAACTCGATGGCTATCGGCATCGTCGGCGGCGCGCTGGCGGTGATCTGCTATCTGTTTGTCGGCATCGCCATGCACCGCAAAGCGGACAACGTCACCCGCTTTCTCGACTACAGCGTGCTGGTCCCGCGTGCGGTGCCGGGGCTGCTGGCCGGTCTGGCCTTCCTGTGGGTGTTCCTGTTTGTGCCGATGTGGCTCGATCAGTCGCTGAAGCACGGCTGGCTCTCGGCGCTGCCGGTGGCCGACTGGCTGCGCGAACACCTTATCGTGCAGCTGCGCGCCCTGCGCAACACTATCTTCAGCGTCTGGCTGGCCTACACCGTGGTATGGATGGCTTACGGCCTGCGGCTCATCTCTTCGACGCTGCTGCAGGTGGGCCCGGAGCTGGAGGAGGCGGCGCGTAGCACCGGCGCTTCCCGGGGGCAGATCACCCGCCACGTGACCGTCCCGCTGTCGCGCTATGGGCTGATTGGCTCCTGGCTGCTGATGTTCCTTATCTTTGAGCGTGAGTATTCCACCGGCGTCTATCTGCTGTCGCCGGGTACCGAAACCATCGGCTCGATGCTGGTGTCGCTGTGGGTGGCGGGGGCCATCGATATCGTCGCGGCGCTCTCCTTTATCAATATTCTGCTGGTGGTGATTGGCCTGGGTATCGCCCTGCGCTTTGGAGTGAAATTACATGATTGAGTTATCGGTAGAAAATCTGCGTCTCACCTATGGCGACAACCCGGTGTTGAAGGGGGTGTCCATGACGCTTGGCCGGGGAGAGGTGGTGTCGTTGCTGGGGCCTTCGGGAAGCGGGAAAACCACGCTGCTGCGGGCGGTGGCCGGGCTGGAAAAACCGACGAGCGGACGGATCGCCATCGGCAACCGCACGGTGTACGACGGCACGCCGCGCAGCGAGATCCCGGCCGAAGAGCGTAACCTCGGCCTGGTCTTCCAGTCCTATGCCCTGTGGCCGCACAAAACGGTGTTCGACAATGTGGCCTATCCGCTGAAGCTGCGTAAAGTGGCTGCGGGGGAGATAAAAGAGCGGGTGCAGCGTGTGCTGGATCAGCTGGGGCTGGGGCACCTTGGCAACCGCCATCCGCACCAGCTCTCCGGTGGCCAGCAGCAGCGGGTGGCCATCGGCCGGGCGCTGGTTTACAACCCGCCGGTGATCCTGCTGGATGAACCGCTCTCCAACCTTGACGCCAAGCTGCGCGAAGAGGCGCGGGTGTTTTTGCGCGAGCTGATCATTAAGCTGGGCCTGTCGGCGCTAATGGTCACCCACGATCAGAATGAAGCAATGGCCATCTCCGATCGTATTCTGCTGCTGAACAATGGCGTCATTGAGCAACAGGGGACCCCGCAGGAGATGTACGGCAGCCCGGCGACGCTGTTCGCCGCTGAGTTTATGGGCAGCAATAACCGCCTGCACGGCAAAGTAATGGCGCTGGAGAACGGCAGGGCACGGATCGAAGGCGCCAGCTGGAGCCTGTGGGGGCGAGCGGGCGAGGGGGTTAGCGTTGGCGAGCCGGCGACGGCGGTGATCCGCGTCGAGCGCCTGCGACTTGACGGCGCAGCGCAGGATAACAGCCTCCAGCTACCGCTGCTGACCAGCATGTACCTCGGCGACCGCTGGGAGTACCTGTTCCGTACCGAAGGCGACGACTTTCCGCTGCGCGCCTACGGAACGGCGCTGCGCGATGCCGAACACTGCCATCTGACGCTCCCGGCGGAGGATGTGTGGATTTTTCCGCAGCGGTAGCCGCCCGTTACCCCGCCAGATGGCACACGGCTTCAATATTGTGCCCGTCTGGCGCAATCACAAACGCGGCGTAGTAACTGGCGTGGTAGTTTGGCCGTAGCCCCGGCGCGCCGTTGTCCTTTCCTCCGGCGGCCAGCGCCGCCTGCCAGAAGGCATCGACCTGCTCGCGGCTGTCGGCGCGAAAGGCAATGTGCAGCGGCGCCGGTTTTTCCGCACTTTGATAGAGGCATAGAGAAGCATCGCCGCTGCCGGCCAGCTCTGCGCCGTAGCTCGGTTCGCCTTCGCCAACCAGCGTTACGCCAAGCGGGGCCAGGGCCTGCAAAAAGAACGCTTTGCTGGCGGCATAGTCGCTAACGCCGAATTTCACATGATCGAACATATCTTCTCTTCTCCTGTGGATGGGATATCGCCAGCTGAAGGCGCTAGCCGGACAATAGATACAAGATAGTTAACAACGGTTATTAACTTTTTTAACAGCTCAAAATGTTTAATTATTCCTAATACGAGTATTTACAGACGTTTAATCTGCCATGTACCATAAACAAAAAATAACATTTGTGATACAAGTCACTCTTTTTTGGCGCATGGGTAAGCTCAGCGCGGTGTGAATGCCGCTGGTTTACCGCCTCAAGGTTATGGCAGCACTCTTCTCACGATGACAGACCGGTGAATTTCTCTCCGATTTCCCGCGTTTCGTTGAGAATCGTCTACTATCCAAACGATAACCCTATAAATGATATCGCCTCTGGCGATGTTTTATCCGACTTGCCGGGCCGGGCCAGACGCTAAGCGGTTTAAAAGCGCAATGGTATCGGTTCCAGCACGACATTCACTGGTTTTGTCAGCGACAAAAACAGTAATTTTCAATGACAGGAATGTGATGATGTCGAGCGAGAAAACCAACAATTCCAGGCGTGATTTCCTGGTGAAATCGATGGCGCTGATCCCGACGGTGGTGATCGGCGGCGCGGGAGCAGGGGCTATTGGCGTGGCCACCAGCGCGACCGCGCAGGCGGCCCCCGCTTCAGAGCCAGCCTCCGGGAACACCGCGGCGGCCAGCGACTGGAAGCCGCAGTTCTTCAACGATCGTGAGTGGGCGTTTATCAACGCCGCCGTCGCTCGCTTAATCCCGGCGGATGAACTCGGTCCCGGCGCCAAAGAGGCCGGCGTGCCGGAGTTTATCGACCGCCAGCTCAATACCCCTTACGCCACCGGCTCCATCTGGTATATGCAGGGGCCCTTCAATCCCGACGTGCCGAAAGAGATGGGTTATCAGCTGCCGTTGGTGCCCAAACAGATCTATAACCTCGGGATCGCCGACGCCGAGGCGTGGTGTCAGGACAAATATCATAAAACCTTCGCTGAACTGAGCAGCGAGCAGCAGGACGAGGCGCTCGGCCTGTGGGAATCGGGTAAAGCCGAGTTCAAACAGCTGCCGGCCTCACTGTTCTTCACCTATCTGCTGCAAAACACCCGCGAAGGGTTCTTCAGCGACCCGATCCATGGCGGCAATAAAGGCATGGTCGGCTGGACGCTGATTAATTTTCCCGGCGCGCGCGCCGACTTTATGGACTGGGTTGAACGGGGCGAACGCTACCCCTTCCCGCCGGTATCAATTAATGGGGAGAGGGCGTAATCATGGCCACCGTATTGAAAAAAACCGATGTCGCGATCGTCGGCTTCGGCTGGGTTGGGGCGATCATGGCCAAAGAGCTGACCGAAGCGGGGCTCAACGTCGTCGCGCTGGAGCGCGGCCCGATGCGCGACACCTGGCCGGACGGCGCCTATCCGCAGGTGATTGATGAGCTGACCTACAACATCCGCCGCAAGCTGTTCCAGGATCTGTCGAAAAGCACCGTCACCATCCGGCATAACACCAGCCAGCAGGCGGTGCCCTATCGCCAGCTGGCGGCCTTCCTGCCGGGTACCGGCGTGGGCGGCGCCGGGCTGCACTGGTCCGGCGTCCATTTCCGCGTCGATCCCATTGAGCTGCGGATGCGCAGCCACTATGAAGAACGCTACGGCAAAAACTTCATCCCCCAGGATATGATCATCCAGGATTTCGGCGTCACCTACGACGAGCTGGAACCGTTCTTCGATAAAGCGGAAAAAGTATTCGGTACCTCCGGGACCGCCTGGTCGATCAAAGGCAAGGTCGTCGGCAAAGGCCGCGGCGGCAACGCCTTCGCCCCGGACCGCTCGGACGACTTCCCGCTGCCGGCGCAGAAAAACACCTGGTCGGCGCAACTGTTTGAAAAAGCGGCGCTGGAAGTGGGGTATCACCCCTATAACCTGCCGTCGGCCAACACCTCCGACTCCTATACCAACCCCTACGGCGCGCAGATGGGCCCGTGCAACTTCTGCGGTTTCTGCAGCGGCTACGCCTGCTACATGTACTCTAAAGCCTCGCCGAACGTGAACATTCTGCCGGCGCTGCGCCAGGAAAAACGCTTTGAGCTGCGGACCAACGCCAACGTGCTGAAGGTCAACCTGACCGACGACAAATCCCGCGCCACCGGCGTGACCTACGTCGACGGCCAGGGGCGCGAAATGGAACAGCCGGCGGACCTGGTGATTATCGGCGCCTTCCAGTTCCACAACGTGCACCTGATGCTGCTCTCCGGGATCGGCAAACCGTACAATCCGGAGACCGGCGAAGGGGTGGTGGGGCGTAACTTCGCCTACCAGAACATGACCACCATCAAGGCCATTTTCGACAAAGACACCTATACCAACCCGTTTATCGGCGCGGGCGGCAACGGCGTCGGGGTCGACGACTTCAACGCCGACAACTTCGACCACGGCGCGGCGGGCTTTGTCGGCGGTTCGCCATTCTGGGTCAACCAGGCCGGGACCAAGCCCATCTCCGGTTTCCCGGTACCGCCGGGCACCCCGGCGTGGGGCAGCAAGTGGAAAGCGGCGGTGGCCGATACCTACACCCATCACCTGTCGATGGATGCCCACGGCGCGCACCAGTCCTATCGGCAGAACTACCTCGATCTTGATCCGAACTACAAAAACGTCTTCGGCCAGCCGCTGCTGCGCATGACCTTCGACTGGCAGGAAAACGACATCAAGATGGCGCAGTTTATGTTCGATAAGATGGCGCCGATCGCCAAAGCGATGAAGCCGAAATATATCCTCGGCAGCCCAAAAAACGCCAACAGCCACTTTGATACCACCACCTACCAGACCACCCATATGAACGGTGGGGCGGTGATGGGGGAAGATCCGAAAACCAGCGCCGTTAACCGTTATCTGCAAAGCTGGGACGTGCATAACGTCTTCGTCATCGGCGCCTCCGCGTTCCCGCAGGGGCTGGGCTACAACCCAACCGGCACGGTGGCCGCGCTGGCCTACTGGTCAGCGAAGGCGATCCGTGAGCAGTATCTGAAAAATCCGGGTCCCCTGGTGCAGGCATAAAGGAAGGCAGATGATGAAAATGCAATGGTTATCGGCCCTGGTGCTTGGGGCATTGAGCTGCGCGGCCTTCGCCGAAGAGGCGCCTGCGGACAGCAATCTGATTAAGCAGGGGGAGTATCTGGCGCGGGCGGGGGACTGTGTCGCCTGCCACACCAACGGCAAAGCAGGGAAACCTTTCGCCGGCGGTTTGCCGATGGAGACGCCGATCGGCACCATCTACTCCACCAATATCACGCCGGATAAAGAACACGGCATCGGCGGGTACACCTTCGAAGAGTTCGACGACGCGGTGCGCAAGGGCGTGCGGAAAGACGGTTCCACGCTCTATCCGGCGATGCCGTATCCCTCGTTCGCGCGGATCAGCGAAGCGGACATGCGCGCCATGTACGCCTACTTTATGCACGGCGTGGAGCCGGTGAATGTCGCCAACAAGGACACTGACATCCCATGGCCGCTTTCGATGCGCTGGCCGCTGGCGTTCTGGCGCGGCATCTTCGCCCCGACGCCGAGCGACTTTGTCGCCAACCCGCAGGTTGACCCGGTGCTGGAGCGCGGCCGCTATCTGGTGGAAGGCCTGGGCCACTGCGGCGCCTGTCATACCCCGCGTAGCCTGACGATGCAGGAAAAAGCGCTCAGCGAAAGCGAAGGCGATGATTACCTGGCGGGCAGCAATGCGCCGATTGACGGCTGGGTCGCCTCCAGCCTGCGCGGCGAAAACCGCGACGGTCTGGGGACCTGGAGCGAAGCCGAGCTGGCCGAGTTCCTCAAAACCGGACGCAACGATAAATCGGTGGTCTTCGGCGGCATGAGCGATGTGGTGGAGCACAGTCTGCAGTATCTCTCTGATGACGACATCACCGCCATCGCCCGCTACCTGAAGTCGCTCCCGCCGCGCGGCGGCAAACAGACCCCAGCCCCGGTGGAAGACAGCGTGGCGAAAGATCTGTGGAAGGGTAACGACAGCAAAACCGGCGCCGCGCTGTATGTCGATAACTGCGCCGCCTGCCACCGCACCGACGGCGTAGGCTATAAGCGCGCCTTCCCGTCGCTGAAGGGCAATCCGGTGGTCCAGACCGAAGATGCCACTTCGCTTATCCACATCGTTCTGACCGGGAGCACCACGCCGGCGGTGAAAGATGCAGTCTCCAACCTGACCATGCCGTCGTTCGGCTGGCGCCTGGACGACCAGCAGGTGGCGGATGTGGTCAATTTCATCCGCACCAGCTGGGGCAACAACGCGCCGGCGGTCAGCGCCAGCGATGTGGCGAAGGTGCGTAAGGAGACCGCGGCGCATGATGAGAAGGCGTTAGGCAACGCCGATATCTCGAAGCTGCCGGGGGCCGGACAGTAACCGTCAGGGTTGCGTCGCCCGCGCGGCGCACCCCATACTTAGCGACGACGTAAAATACTGTCTGAATCAAGGAGTTTGCCTTCATGCTGCATGCAGAGCGACTGACCTGCATCGTTGACGATCGACCGCTGTTTGCGGCGCTGACGCTGTCCCTCGCTGCCGGCGAGCTGCTGCAGGTCGCCGGTGATAACGGCGCGGGGAAAACCTCGCTGCTGCGGATCCTCTGCGGCCTGGCGCGCCCGGAAAGCGGGGTGGTGAGTTGGCAGGGCCAGCCGCTGGCGAAGGTCCGGGAGTCATTTCACCGTCAGCTGCTGTGGCTGGGCCATAAACCCGGCGTTAACGCGGCGCTGACCGCCGATGAAAACCTGCGTTTCTTCTTTCCGGCCAGCCGCCTTCAGCAGCGGGAAAGCGCCCTCGCTGCCGTCGGCCTGGCGGGCTATGAAGATCTCCCCTTGAGCCAGCTCTCCGCCGGGCAGCAGCGTCGGGTGGCGCTTACCCGCCTGTGGTTAACCGACGCGCCGCTGTGGATCCTCGATGAGCCGTTCACCGCCCTCGACGCCACGGCGATGGAAACCCTGACCCGTCGCCTAGAGCAGCACGCCCGGCAGGGGGGATGCGCCATCCTCACCACCCACCAGCCGCTGCGGCCGCTGGGCTGTCCGTTGCGCACCCTGCGCCTCGGCGGCGAGGCTGGAGGCGGGCAATGATGCGTGCGCTGTTGGCCCGGGAACTGCGCCTGGCGTGGCGCAGCGGGGCGGAGATCCTCAATCCGCTCTGGTTCTTTCTGATCGTCATCACCCTGTTTCCGTTCGGCGTAGGCGCCGCGCCGCAGCTGCTGGCGCAGATTGCGCCGGGCGTGGTGTGGGTCGCCGCGCTGCTGGCGGCGCTGCTGGTGATGGATCGGTTGTTTCGCGACGACTGGCAGGACGGTTCCCTGGAGCAACTGATGCTCCTGCCGACGCCACTGGTGGCGGTGGTGCTGGTGAAGGTGGTTGCCCACTGGATGATGAGCGGCCTGCCGCTGCTGATCGTCTCGCCGCTGGCGGCGCTGCTGCTGGGGATGAGTCTGCATGACGCCGGTGTGCTGGCGCTGACCTTGCTGCTCGGCACCCCGACGCTCAGTTTTCTCGGCGCGGTGGGGGTTGGCCTGACGGTCGGCCTGAAGCGCGGCGGCGTCCTGCTGAGCCTGCTGGTGCTGCCGCTGGCGGTGCCGTTGCTGATTTTCGCCACCGCGGCCTGCCAGGCGGCGGCCGCCGGGCTCCCGGTCGGCGGCTATCTGGCGATGCTGGCGGCGTTCTTAACCGCCAGCGCCACCCTGTGTCCGTTCGCCACCGCCGCTGCGCTGCGGCTGACCGTACGATAACTCGCTGCGCCTGCGGGCGCGGCCATCATAACCGTGTGAGTAAGCGTCTATGTGGAAAGCGTTACATCAACTGGCGATCCCCGAGCGGCTGTACCGCCTGTGCGGATGCTGGATCCCTTGGCTGGCGGCGTTGAGCGCGCTGTTGCTGGTCATCGGCCTGGGGTGGGGCTTTGGCTTCGCCCCCGCGGACTATCAGCAGGGGGAAAGCTACCGGATCATGTACCTTCACGTCCCGGCGGCGATGTGGTCGATGGGGCTGTACCTGGCGATGGCCGTCGCGGCCTTCGTCGGGGTGGTCTGGCAGATCAAAATGGCCGATCTGGCGATCGCCGCCCTGGCGCCGGTGGGGGCGGTCTGCACCCTGGTGGCGCTGGTCAGCGGCGCGGCATGGGGCAAGCCGATGTGGGGGACCTGGTGGATCTGGGACGCCCGCCTGACCTCAGAGCTGGTGCTGCTGTTTCTGTATGCCGGGGTCATCGCCCTGTGGCACGCCTTTGACGACCGGCGGCTGGCCGGGCGCGCGGCCGGGATCCTCGTGCTGGTCGGGGTGGTCAATCTGCCCATCATTCATTACTCGGTCTACTGGTGGAACACCCTGCACCAGAGCTCGACCAACCTGCAGCAAACCATCGACCCAAGCATGCGTCTGCCGCTGCGGATCTGCATCTTTGCCTTCCTCACGCTGTCGGTCACCCTGACCCTGATGCGCCTGCGTAACCTGATCCTGCAGCTGGAGCGCCGTCGACCGTGGGTGGTGGCGCTGGTGAATAAAGGAGCCGCCCGATGAGCCCCGCCTTTTCGTCTTTCGCCGCCTTCCTGAATATGGGCGGCTATGCCGTGTACGTCTGGCTGGCGGTGGCCGTGACCGTCGCCGCCTTTGGCCTGCTGATGGTGCACACTCTGTGGGCGCGGCGGGCGCTGTTCCATGAGGTACGACGCCAGCAGGCGCGCGAGCGGCGGATCGCTGCCGCCCGCGAACATGACAAGGAGGCCGCGGATGCAAGCGCGTCGTAAAATCCGGCTGTATATCGTGCTGGCGGTGCTCGCCGGCCTCGGGCTAACCGTCAGCCTGACGCTGTACGCCCTGAGCAGCAATATCGATCTGTTCTACACCCCGGGGGAAATTATCTACGGTAAAACGGAAACCCGGGCGCTACCCCATACCGGGCAGCGCCTGCGGGTGGGGGGCTACGTTCAGCCGGGCTCCCTGCAGCGCGACCCGCAAACTCTCGATGTGCGCTTTAAGCTGTATGACGCCCGCGGGGTGGTGGACGTCAGCTATAAGGGCATTTTGCCGGACCTGTTTCGTGAAGGGCAGGGCGTGGTGGCCCAGGGCGTGCTGGACGGCGAGCGGCATATTACCGCCCAGCAGGTGCTGGCCAAACATGATGAAAATTACACGCCGCCGGAGGTGAAAAACGCCATGACGCCGGAGAAAACGGGGGCGCAGCCATGATGCCGGAGCTGGGCAACTTTTTATTGTGTCTGGCGGCGGGGCTGGCGCTGCTCCTGAGCGTCTATCCCCTGTGGGGCGCGGCGCGGCAGGATCGGCGGCTGATGGCCCTGGCGCGGCCGCTGGCCTGTGGGCTATTCGCCTGTATCGGCGGCGCCTTCCTGCTGCTGGTGCACGCCTTTGTGGTCAATGACTTTACCGTCCGCTACGTGGCGGAAAACTCCAACAGCGCGCTGCCGGTGTGGTATCGGGTGGCGGCAACCTGGGGGGCGCACGAGGGCTCACTGCTGCTGTGGGTTCTGCTGCTCAGCGTCTGGACCTTTGCCGTCGCCATCTTCAGCCGCCGGATGCCGCTCGACGCCGTCGCCCGGGTGCTGGCGGTGATGGGGATGATCGCCTTTGGTTTCCTGCTGTTTATCCTCTTCACCTCCAATCCGTTCAGCCGCGGCCTGCCGCAGTACCCCATTGATGGCCGCGACCTCAATCCGCTGCTGCAGGATATCGGCATGATTTTCCATCCGCCGATCCTCTATATGGGTTACGTCGGCTTCTCGGTGGCTTTCGCCTTCGCCATCGCCTCGCTGCTGGCGGGCCGGCTGGATACTGCCTGGGCGCGCTGGTCGCGTCCCTGGACCCAGGCGGCATGGATGTTCCTCACTCTCGGCATCGTGCTGGGCTCGGCGTGGGCATACTACGAACTGGGCTGGGGCGGCTGGTGGTTCTGGGACCCGGTGGAAAACGCCTCGTTTATGCCGTGGCTGGTGGGAACCGCGCTGCTGCACTCCCTGGCGGTGACCGAAAAGCGGGGCAGCTTCCGCGCCTGGACGGTGCTGCTGGCCATCGCCGCCTTCTCCCTGTGCCTGCTGGGCACCTTCCTGGTGCGCTCCGGGGTGCTGGTTTCGGTGCATGCCTTCGCCTCGGATCCGTCGCGCGGGCTGTTTATTCTGGTACTGCTGATTGTCGCCATCGGCGGATCGCTGCTGCTGTACGCCCTGAAGGGCGGCCGGGTGCGGGCGCGGGTGGAACATACGCTTTGGTCGCGCGAGACGTTCCTGCTTGGCAACAATATCTTGCTGATGGCCGCGATGCTGGTGGTGCTCCTCGGAACGCTGCTGCCGCTGGTGCATAAAGAGCTGGGCCTCGGCAGCATCTCCATCGGCGAGCCGTTCTTTAACACCATGTTCACCGCCCTGATGGCGCCGTTTGCGCTGCTGCTGGGGCTGGGGCCGCTGATCCGCTGGCGGCGCGATGACGTCGTCAGGCAGATTAAGCGCCTGATTATCGCTCTGCTGGTGACGTTGTCACTTTCTCTGGCGCTGCCGTGGCTGCTGCAGGACCGTATCACCGCCATGGCGGTCATTGGCCTGATGATGGCCCTGTGGGTGCTGATCTTCGCCCTGATGGAGGTTCACGAACGGGCCACCCACCGCCACGGCTTCTGGCGCGGCCTGCGCACTCTGACCCGCAGCCAGTGGGGGATGGTGCTCGGTCACGTTGGCGTGGCGGTGACCGTTATCGGCATCACCTTCAGCCAGAACTACAGCGTGGAGCGCGATGTACGGATGCGCCCCGGCGACAGCATCGATATCCACCGCTATCACTTTGTGTTTAACGGCGTGCGCAATATCGTCGGCCCCAACTGGACCGGCGGCGAAGGCATTATCGCCGTGACCCGCAACGGCCGCCCGGAAGCGACGCTGTATGCTGAGAAGCGCTTTTACACCGCCAGCCGGATGATGATGACCGAGGCGGCGATCAGCGGCGGGCTGACCCGCGATCTGTACGCCGCGCTAGGGGAAGAGCTGAGCGACGGCAGCTGGGCGGTGCGTCTGTACTATAAACCGTTCGTTCGCTGGATCTGGTACGGCGGGGTGCTGATGGCCCTCGGCGGTCTGTGCTGCATGCTCGATCCGCGCTACCGGATGCGTAAGAAGCTGCAGGAGGCCTCATGAACCGGAAGCTATTGTTTATCCCGCTGGTGCTGTTTCTGGCGTCGGCCGCCGCGCTGTTCTGGCAGCTGATGCGCAACGCCGATGGCGATGACCCGACGACCCTCGAGTCGGCGCTGATTGGCAAACCGCTGCCGGAATTTCGCCTTGAAGCGCTGAATACCCCCGGTCAGACGCTGGACCGACGGACGCTGATTGACGGCAAGCCGCTGCTGCTCAACGTCTGGGCCACCTGGTGTCCAACCTGTCGCGCCGAGCATCAGTTTCTCAACGGCCTGGCGCAGCAGGGCGTGCGGGTGGTGGGGATGAACTACAAAGACGATCGCCAGAAGGCGATGAGCTGGCTGCAGCGCCTGGGTAATCCCTACAGGCTGAGCCTCTACGACGGCAACGGCATGCTTGGCCTGGATCTCGGGGTCTATGGCGCGCCGGAGACGTTTCTCATCGACGGTCAGGGCATTATCCGCTGGCGGCACGCCGGCGACCTGAACGAACGGGTGTGGCGCGAGGAGCTCCAGCCGCTGTGGGATCAATACAACCGGAGGGCGGTTTGATGAGAGGGGTAATGGTCATCCTGCTGGCGCTGATGCTGACCGGCCAGGCGTGGGCCGCCATCGATACCTGGCAGTTTAAGGATGAGGCCCAGGAGCAGGCCTTCCGCGAGATCACCTCCCAACTACGCTGCCCTAAATGCCAGAACAACAGCATCGCCGACTCAAACGCGATGATTGCCGCTGATATGCGGCAGAAGGTGTACGAGCTGATGCAGCAGGGTAAAACGAAAGGGCAGATCGTTGACTATATGGTGGCCCGCTACGGTCATTTTGTCAGCTATGAGCCGCCGCTGACCGCGGGCACGGTGCTGCTGTGGCTGGGACCGGGGTTATTCGTGCTGGCGGGCGCGGGAGTGATTATCGCCCGCGCCCGCCGTCGCGACATTCCTGACGCGGCGCTCACCGCCGAAGAGCGCCAGCGGCTGGCGGCATTATTGAAAGAAGGAAAAGAACGATGAGCCTGTTGGTAGTTATCGCCGGGCTGTTGCTGGCTGGCGCGCTGGGGCTGCTGTACTTCCCGTGGTCGGGCAAAGGGGCGGTAGACCGCGATGCCCTCAACCGCGCCCTGTACCAGTCGCGCCTGCAGGAGCTGGTGCAGGAGCGCGGCGAGGACAACCCGGCGCTGGTCGTCGAACTGCAGCGCACCCTGCTGACGGATATTCCGCCCCAGGCACAGTCTGGCGAACGGCCGTTACGCCGCTGGGCGCTGCTTCCGGGCGCGCTGCTGCTGGTGGTCCTGAGTCTGGGCCTGTATCTGAAAACCAGCGATATTGGTCAGGTGCTGCTCTGGCAGCAGGCTGAACGACATTATCCTGCACTGTTGCAGCAGGTTAAGGACCCGACGGCGGCGCCGCTGCGAATGGATGAACTGGCGGAGCTGCGGCTTGGCCTGCGCAGCCACCTGCAGGATACGCCGAACGACCTCGCCGGCTGGCAGCTGCTTGGGCGGCTGGGCCTGTTGTTAAACGATGGCGAGACGGCGATCGGCGCCTTTGGCCGGGCGCATGCTCTGGCGGCGGACGACCCGGCGGCGGCTTTCGATTACGCCAGCGCGCTGGTGCGGGCGGGAGATAGCGGCCAGGTTCGGATGGGCGAGCTGCTGCTGCGCGACCTGCATCAGCGGCAGCCGAACAGCCTGCCGGTGCTGGAGATGCTGGCCCTGAGCGCGGTGCGCAATGAAGATTACCCCGAGGCCGTGGCGGCCCTGCAGGCGTTACTGGCCCGGCTGCCGGAAGGGGATGCGCGGCGCGCGGCGATTGTCCGCCAGCTGGCGCAGGCGCAACAGCAGGCGCAATAACTGCCCGGCGGCGCTGAACGTGGGGTCTGCCGCGAGGGCGGTACGGTCAGCCCTGGTTTTGTAGGCCGGGTCAGGCGCAGCCGCCACCCGGCAAAAAATCGGCTCCGTGCCCGCTGTCCTTGCCCGGCGGCGCTACGCTTGCGCGGGCCTACGAAGGGCGCGAATAGAGCGCCAAATCGCGGGTAGCCTTTGTAGGCCGGGTAAGCGAAGCGCCACCCGGCAACATGTTGGGCTCGGAGCCTGATTTCTTGCCGGAGACGGTTATCGGTTTTCCTGGTTCTCAGCCCGGGAAAGCGTTTCTCACGCGTGACTTCAGCGTACTCTGTGCTCCCGCTTCGTGGTGCTATGGAATTCTATATGTTCTGAAAAGGATTTATCCATGAGTGTCCTCTTTCCACTCAGGCTGGCTCCAGGAGATGTTATTGGTGTAACCGCTCCCTCTTCTGGCGTACCTGAACATCTGCATCCCAGACTGGAACTCGCCATAAAAAACCTAAAGAAAAGAGGTTACCAGGTCCGCGAAGGACGCTGCTTACGCTCGCAGCACAAAAATAAAAGCGCCACTAAATTTTCTCGCGTTGAAGAATTAATGTCTTATCTTACTGACCCAGATATAAAAGCTGTTATGCCACCTTGGGGCGGTGATCTGGCGATGGAATTACTTGATTTGATTGATTTTGATCTGTTGTCCCGGTCTAAACCAAAATGGTTTGTGGGCTTTTCAGATCTTAGTACACTTCATTTCCCACTGATGACGATATCGGGCTGGGCTACTTTGCATGGACCGAACCTCATGGATCTTGGCGCTCAAAAGTTAGATGCCACCACTCAGGCCGTATGGGAAATTCTGGAATCGAATCGGGGAACTGTAATCAAACAGTACTCTTCAACAGCATTTCAAGCGGATGAAAATTAATGGGGAACAGCGTCAGACGGAGGTTTCAATCTGACCCAAAAAACACAGTGGAAACGCCTTGATGGTGTTACATCTTCTCTGACATTTAGCGGGAAACTGATCGGCGGCTGCCTCGAAATAATATCCAGGTTAGCAGGTACACCATTCGGGAATGTGCCCTTGTTCAAGGCGAGCAATAGCCCTCAAGGAATAATCCTCTATTTTGAAAATGTGGAAATGGCTCCCTGTGAATTAACACGCGCATTATTTAGCTTACGATTACAGGGTTGGTTTGATAACTTAAATGGTGTTCTTATCGGCAGAAGTGCTGCACCCGACGTAAGCGACCCGACTAAACATAATTATCTGGATGCCCTTAAAGCCGCTTTTGAGAATATTGCCGTGCCCGTACTGTATGATGTTGATATTGGTCACATGCCTCCTCAAATATCCCTGGTAAATGGAGCCGATGCGACGGTATTTTTCGCTGAAAATGGTAGCTGGGTAACTCAGCAGTTGTAGATAAGGCAGTATTAATAATAAAGGCGGGCCTTGCTGTTCTTTTGCACTGAAGATCCGCTCTTCGTTCAGAGCGGATCTTCAGTGCAGTTAACTTTTCCGATTCGTGCAAGGCGCGGACAATGGTCCGGATTAATTTCTGTTAATAAAGAAGCAAGTCGGTCCATATACTCTCCATAATTTGCAAAAAATAAATCAACAAACCTCTGTCAGAATTTCCTTTCTGAACCGGAGGCGTTATGAACAAAATAAACTATCAAATTAAATACATTGAATATTTGTTGAGAAAATGCAGAACAATTTTGACTAATGACA
Source organism: Klebsiella sp. 64 (assembly GCF_018223915.1). Taxonomy (NCBI): domain Bacteria; kingdom Pseudomonadati; phylum Pseudomonadota; class Gammaproteobacteria; order Enterobacterales; family Enterobacteriaceae; genus Klebsiella; species Klebsiella sp. 64. The sequence goes on along the minus strand of NZ_JAGRQZ010000008.1, from coordinate 35,862 downwards.
TTTCATTTCATGCAGACAGGTTAAGAGAAATATCTGGCACATATCCGGATTTACTTAACCCTGTAACGCTTAATGAGAAAATCTGCCATCGCATTTTATTTATCCACAACCCATTTTATACAATGCTTGCTGATAAACTTCTGGTCAGGGAGTATGTTGAGAAACGGACTAATTTAATCAAGCTTATTCCTTTAGTAGGTGTTTATAACAGAGTTGATGATATTGATTTCGACAAACTTCCCTCAAAATTTGTTTTGAAATGCAATCATGATAGTGGTAGCGCGGTCATATGCACGGATAAAACGAATATTGATCCCGCTAAGGTTAAAAGCAAATTAAAACTATCTCTTAAAAAGAATATGTATTATACGACCCGAGAATGGCAGTATAAAAACATACCACCCGTGATCCTATGCGAAATGTATCTGGATCTATTTTCCAGTAAACACCGGAATATAACTCCGGAAATGATAAGAATACATTGCTTTCACGGTGTGGCATGTTTTATCGAGGCCGACTTTACTGACAGCGATGGAAACGAATTCATTAACGTTTATGACAGAGCGTGGAATTTACAACCCTTTCAGATGGAATACCCAAACACGCCATTGCCGGTTGATGAACCAGAATCATTTCATAAATCCGTTATTGCCGCCCAGGACTTAGCAAAAGAAATAGACTACTGCCGCGTCGATCTTATGCTAAAAGGAGATGATATCTATTTCAGCGAAATAACATTAAGTCCCAAAAGAGGCAAACTTAAAATCACCCCATCAATTTGGGACGCAAAACTCGGCAGTATGTGGGATCTGTCTCTTGCTAAAACAGGTTCGATCGAGCCTGTGTATTCATGCCCTTAAACAGGCCATGAGAGTTTGAAAAGTGAGCCATTTTCTGGTGTTAAACTATAGCTAACGTCTCCGCCGTGGGCGCACATAATGGCTTTAACTACCGACAACCCTAAACCACAGCCCTCTGGATTAATATTTTTGGCGTATTCTCCTCGTTGAAAAGGCTGGAATAAGGACTTCTGGAGTTCTTCAGGAATTCCAGGTCCTTGGTCCTGAACGATAATAAAATTATCGTTTCCTGCAATACCATTCTTTATTAACAGCGTTTGTGATGTGGAATATTTTAAGGCATTGTCAAAAAGAACGGTGAGGCACTGAATAATGCGTAAGGGATCGCAAACGCAATACTGCTGGTTAATCTCAGTGACAATTTTGAAATGCTTTTTATCAAAGTCCGGCCAAAAGGTATCAAGCGCATTTGAAATCGTGGCCTTGAGATCGACTTCACTCAGCATCAAGGAGTACCCAGCGCCTCCTGACGAACTCACGACGCGGAGATCCTCAATTAAGTTGGTCAGACCTTCAGTTTGTTTAAGAAGGTTCCTGAATAACGACGGTTCTGGTTCGAAAACGCCATCAACCAGTCCCTGAAGCCTCCCACGTAAGATAGTCACCGGCGTCCGGAGTTCATGAGCAATTGCAGCATTCCATAAATTTCGCTGCGCATCCAGCGTCTGTAACTTTTCAGCCATCTCATTAAAGTCATTGACGAGCCTATTCATCTCTCCCAACTTAGAACTGCTGTTAAATGCTCTGGCACTAAGGTTTCCCTGAGAGATTTGTTTCAGGCTGTATGCGACGTCATTCAGTGGGTTGAATATTCTTGCAGACAGCTTTACGGTAAAGAAAAGTGCAACGACCAGACTGGTAACGGACGCCATCAGAATCCACATCCAGTCAAGGAATGTCATAGCATCTTCACTGCCTTCGTTCATTCCACCCGGCAGGTAATAAATCAGGAAACTATAAAATAAGTAGGAACCGAGTATTGCAATGGCAATAATAACAAACGTTAACAACAACATATATGTCAAAATCTGACGGCTCAGAATCGTTTCTTTGTTCATTTTTTGTCACCCAACCGGTAGCCTAATCCTCGGATGCTTTCCGGAATGCCCTTCAATCCGGCATGTTCAAGCTTTTTCCGAAGTTTACTCATATGACTGTCTACAGTACGATCCAGCGAGTCTCCCTCAGGTAAACACGCATCGAGTAACTCTTCACGTGAACAGACTTTTCTCGGGTTTCTCGCCAGATAGGTTAAAAGCTTAAACTCAGTGGTGGTTAATACTGGCGTGGAAACCTCACCTTGTGCAGTGATTTCAACGTAAAACTCATCAGGATAAATCGTTAAAAAAGGCGTTCTTAAAGGCCGTGAATGTGTAGACTCTGCAACCGGTCTGGTTCTGCGAAGCACAGCTTCAACCCGGGCAATAACCTCAGATGGATTGAAGGGTTTTATCACATAGTCGTCAGCCCCGAGCCGTAGCCCCATCAGTTTATCAACGTCTTGATCCAGTGCTGTCACCATGATGACCGGTACATTCGTTTCCTTTCTTAACGTGGTGAGAACATTCCAGCCATCGTACACGGGCAGGTGGATGTCCAATAGCAGGAGATCAGGCTTGTTCAGACGGGTAAGATTGATTGCCTGCTCACCGTCTTCGGCTCTTAAGGTTTTCATACCTGCCTTACGTAAATAGCCTGTCAGTATGGCAGCGATGTCATCATCGTCTTCTGCGACGATAATCAGATTGTTGTTGTTCATATTTTCTTCCACAGTGCTGATGACAACATGCATTTTACCCTGAAAGCACTTTTATCGTCATGCTTAAAGCTCTTTAACTCAATTACAAACATTAATTTTCAATTTGATGTCTTTTGACAGGTACTTTTTGGAAAAGTTCATCAAGAAATTTTCTTAAAATTTTACCAGACTCACTCTCCATATTCACTACACATTTTATAAATAATTAATCAACATCGCTAAGTGATAATCTACAACCAGGTTAAGTGGTGCATGCAATATGTACTTTGTCTAAGGAGTTTTATGGTGCTGACTAAATGTTTTTTCCGGCGCGAGAATTTGATGGCCTCACTTTTATTTTGCATCGTTTCATATGGGTTGCTATCTACCTGGCTTTACCTTGTGCATTCAATTAATGAAAAAGTAGAATCAACATTACCCTCATCTTTACTGATTCGTGTTTTGATAATCATTACAGCATTATCATTTATTATTCAGAAAAAACCTGGAGTTTTTAAAAACTTCATTGCAATAACATTCGGTCTGGTTTTAGTGTTTATACACACCATCATTGTATTACATCTGCTTTTGAATACTTTTCCAGATATCTATGATTTTGTTTTTTATTATGAATTTTTTTTAATGGTTTTCTTTTGCGGACTACCTTTATGTTTATGTATAAGAATGGTTTGATATTATGCAATGTCAATATGATACATAACCTCAGGAGTGAGTACACATATCCTCCATAAAACATCCATTCACGATTGACATCATCACGTTACACTTAGCACATGGATTTATGACTGCTCTGTTCTGCTGTCTCGTTTCACTTAGCTGACATAATAAACCAACTGCAGAACCCTTTACACACAGATGTTTAATATAATTTATCATGATTTATAAAGGCAACGACAAACCTATGGCCCCCGGGGTTGCTATCTCACTTAAGAGACTTGCCTGGCGGCACAGAAAGAAATTGTGCATTACTTTCATGCTGGTTATTGCTGAAAACGTTGCATTCCTGCTCTACCCCGTTCTGGCGGGCATGGCGATAAATGCCATCCTGGGCGGACAGACGTCACATGCGGCCCTTTATGGCCTGATGGTTCTGTTCATGTGGTGCATGGGAGCCACCAGACGTAGTGTCGATACGCGAACGTTTGCACGTATCTACGCAAGTCTTGCTGTGACTGTAGTATTATCCCAGCGAAAATATTCACTTAATCACTCGACTATTGCTGCGAGAGTCACTCTGTCGCGTGAATTTGTAGATTTCTTCGAGTTGCACCTTCCCGTATTGATCACCTCGATCATTTCCCTTTTCGGCGCAGCAATTATGCTGTTATGGATTGAATTCTGGACAGGTATAGCCTGTTTGATCATCGTGGCAATACTGATGTGTTTTGTCTCAAGCTATGCCAGCAAAAATGAGACATTCTACAGACGGCTGAATAATCGCCTTGAGAAAGAGGTCGATTATGTTAATAAGGCGTCTTTTGGTGCTCTTAAGCGACATTATGACACACTTGCTCGTCTGCGCGTGGTGTTATCCGACAGAGAGGCATGGGGATATTTATCAATAGGCCTTCTGGTTTCTGCTCTCTTTTCCATGACCATTATCAGGATGAGCATGGAATCCGGAATTAATGCCGGACATATTTATTCCGTCATGACCTATATGTGGATGTTTGCAACAAGCCTTGATGACGCACCACAACTTCTTGAGAAATTTTCCCAGCTCAGGGATATCGGTAAACGGGTTTCGACTGACGATGAGACCTCTTTATCAGGAAAACCATGCTGAACTTTTACCCTTTGTATGTTGACTGGAAGTACACCTGATGCCGCACTTTTTCATTGAGCGCCCCATCTTCGCATGGGTTATTGCCCTGTTTATTGTTCTGACGGGACTGTTGTCCATACCTCGTTTACCGGTTGCGCAATACCCTGAAGTTGCGCCACCCGGTATTATCATTTCAGTGAGTTACCCTGGAGCTAGCCCGGAAGTGATGAACACATCCGTCGTGTCTCTGATCGAGCGTGAAATTTCGAGTGTTGACAATTTACTCTATTTTGAATCTTCCAGTGACACGACAGGGATGGCGTCAATTACGGTAACTTTCAAACCCGGTACCGACATCAAACTCGCCCAGATGGATCTGCAAAACCAAATTAAAATTGTGGAATCTCGCCTGCCGCAGTCGGTAAGACAGAATGGGATAAATGTTGAGGCAGCTAATTCCGGTTTTTTAATGATGGTGGGGTTAAAATCGCCAAGCGGAGCCTATCAGGAAGCTGACTTAAGCGATTATTTTGCAAGGAATGTTACTGATGAACTCCGTCGCGTACCTGGTGTAGGTAAAGTCCAGCTTTTTGGCGGAGAAAAGGCACTCCGCATATGGCTGGACCCGATGAAATTACACAGCTATGGGCTCTCTGTTACGGATGTATTAAGCGCCATCAGTCAACAAAACGTGATTGTTTCACCGGGCAGAACCGGAGATGAACCCGCGACGAGCAGTCAAGAGGTGACCTATCCAATAACGGTAAAAGGGCAGCTCTCTTCGGTTGAAGAATTTCGCAATATCACGATTAAATCACAGGTCTCAGCCGCCCGGGTGACACTGGCAGACGTTGCCCGCGTGGAATCCGGGTTGCAAAGTTACGCATTTGGCATCCGTGAAAATGGCGTGCCTGCAACGGCTGCCGCCATTCAGTTGTCTCCTGGCGCAAATGCGATTAGTACTGCGTCGGGTATCCGCGCGCGGTTAACAGAACTGTCCGGTGTGCTTCCCGAGGGAATGACATTCACCGTGCCTTTCGATACGGCTCCATTTGTAAAGCTATCGATATTGAAGGTAGTTGAGACATTTGTTGAAGCCATGGTTCTGGTCTTTTTCGTGATGCTGCTTTTCCTTCACAAGATACGCTGTACGCTTATTCCTGCGATTGTGGCACCCGTGGCGCTGCTCGGCACATTTACCGTAATGCTATTAAGCGGTTATTCCATCAATATTTTAACCATGTTTGGAATGATACTGGCCATCGGGATTATTGTTGACGATGCTATTGTTGTGGTGGAGAACGTCGAACGACTGATGGAAGACAAAAAAATGTCTCCACAGGATGCAACGCGAGAAGCGATGCGTGAAATTACGCCGGCAATCATTGGTATTACGCTGGTGCTCACTGCGGTGTTTATACCAATGGCCTTTGCCAGCGGTTCTGTGGGTATTATTTATCGGCAGTTCAGCATTTCGATGGCGATATCCATTTTACTGTCGGCATTCCTGGCGCTGACGTTAACGCCTGCGCTTTGTGCAACCCTGCTCAAACCACATGGTATTCATCAGGGTAAAAGCAGCGCATTTTCAGCGTGGTTTAACGCTCACTTTCATCGCCTGACTTCGTTTTACGCCACTGGTCTGGGATTTGTACTGAAGCGTACTGGCCGTATGATGATGATCTATGCTGCATTATGTTTGGCATTGTTTGCCGGGCTGTCCACCTTACCATCATCATTTTTACCCGATGAAGATCAGGGTTATTTTATGTCCTCAATCCAGCTTCCTTCTGATGCCACGATGCAGCGGACGCTTAAGGTCGTCGATACATTTGAAGAGGAGATCGCCCACCGGCAGGCGGTAGAAAGTAACATTATGATCCTGGGATTTGGTTTCTCAGGATCAGGCCAAAATTCGGCCATGGCATTCACCACCCTCAAGGACTGGAAACAACGCAAAGGAACCACGGCACAGGAAGAAGCTGACCATATTCAGTCCCAAATGGCAAACGTGCCTGACGCCGTAACGATGAGTCTGCTGCCTCCGGCCATTTCTGATATGGGAACCTCATCCGGGTTCACTTATTATTTACAGGACAGAGGGGGGAAAGGCTATCAGGCACTCAAAAAGGCGGCCGATGAACTTATTGTACAGGCAAATCATAATCCTCACCTTGCCGATGTCTATATTGATGGACTTGGTGAGGGAACAAGCCTTTCCCTGCATATCGACAGGGAAAAAGCGGAGGCCATGGGGGTGTCGTTTGATGAAATAAATCAAACCATTTCCGTTGCAGCAGGTTCCAATTATGTTAATGACTATACCAATAATGGTCGGGTTCAGCAGGTTATCGTCCAGGCTGACGCGCCATACCGGATGCAGCCCGAACAACTTTTGGCTTTGTTTGTCAAAAACCGTCTGGGGCAGATGCTTCCGTTATCCACTTTTGTAACGCTTTCGTGGAATGTTGCACCGCAGCAACTGATACGCTATCAGGGATATCCTGCCATACGCATAACCGGCAGTGCCGCACAGGGAAAATCATCAGGTACCGCAATGGCGGCAATGGACGATCTGGCTAAGCACTTACCACCGGGGTTCGCCGGGGAGTGGGCGGGAAGTTCGTTACAGGAAAAAGAGTCTGCATCACAGCTTCCGGGTCTTATTGTGCTCTCGGTACTGGTGGTATTCATGGTGCTGGCTGCTCTATACGAAAGCTGGTCAGTTCCCTTCGCGGTCATGCTCGTTGTTCCTCTGGGGCTGCTCGGCGCTGTGCTGGCCGTATCCGTTACGAATATGACGAATGACGTTTTTTTCAAAGTGGGTCTGATAACCCTGATTGGACTTTCCGCCAAAAATGCGATTCTGATTATCGAGTTCGCGAGACAATTGATGAAAGAAGGAAAGAGTCTTATTGACGCGACATTGACGGCTGCAAAGCTACGCTTACGGCCAATTCTGATGACTTCTCTGGCTTTCACATTAGGTGTTGTTCCACTGATGCTTGCCAGTGGAGCCAGCGACAGCACGCAGCATGCGATTGGTACCGGTGTATTCGGCGGGATGATTAGCGGAACGCTACTGGCCATTTTCTTTGTTCCGGTATTTTTCGTGACGATCACACGATTTACTGGCATGAGAAAAGACAGACCGGGGAATAGCCGGAACGGCTAATCTATGCCCTGTGTTCCGGCCAGTTTAAAGCAGACTTCTTGCTGAACTGGCTGGCATTACATTATCAAGGACATTATGAACATCATTACCACGCAAAGGTTAATCATTCGCCATTTTAAGGAAGAGGATGCGGCAGCACTTTTCGATTACCTCTCTTCACCACGTGCTCCTTGCTTTAAGGATGAAAAGTTACATTCACTCGATGAGGCAGAGGTCGACGTGGCTAAACGAGCCTCTGACACAGCACAGTTTGCCGTTTGTCTAAAAGAAACCGATACGTTAATCGGACATCTTTTTGCGGACAATAGCAACGAACCAGACAGCAATACCTGGTCAGTAGGCTGGCATTTTAATCAACGTTACGAACATCAGGGATACGCAAGCGAGTCAGTTGCTGCACTGTTTGATTATTTATTTAAAGTAAAAGATGCCAGACGTTTGTATGCCTGGGTAGAAGTTTACAACCTGGCCTCTCAAAAACTCTGTGAACGTTTGCATATGCGACGTGAAGGTTGTTTTAAAGAGTTTGTCTCCTTTGAAAACGAGGAGGGTAAGGCAAGGTATGACGACACATACATCTATGCGTTACTGCATAAAGAATGGACGAAGTAGAGGACGAAGAAAAATGTCCGCTCCTCGCTCATGGCGGACCTTTGGCTCAGTTAACAGTTCGCGCCGTGCCAGAAGCGGATCTCGCTTACTGCCAGGTATCAGTATTTACGGGAAGCAGATCAGCCAGGCTAGGGATATCTATTATTGAGTATTGAACTGAAATCGTATGTCTTGGATTTAAAATCGTTTGCGGGTGGGATATAGGCATTGAGCTTTTTACTGATGCTTGATACTCTCAGAGCACAAGCAGCGACCCAACACCATACTATAAAAGCCACAATAACGACGTATAGAGATTTCAAAATCTCTATACCATCACTCTGTGAAGAACCTCTGTATATCTCAGCACCGATATATAATAGCAACGATATTAACACAAAAGGTATTATCCACTTATGGAATTTATGAGGGTATATATTCCCGTTAGTAATTGTGTACATGCCCTGATAACGCAAGACTGCCTTCAAGGACGGAATCAATGACTGTGCATAATCGGAACTCAAGCATATGATTTTATAAGATAAATGCCAATCTCTATGCAGTCCGAACGACTGTAGGCGGAACTGCTGTTCCGCCTTTGCTAACGGATCGGAGATGGGTACAGAAGAGGTTCTAAGCCATTCGACTGCTTTTATCTGCTCGGAGGATGAGCGTGAAAAAAAGTCTCTGCGATGAAACTGAATATACTTTTTTGTAATCGCTCCAATGATAGTAAGAATGACTGCGGAACCCACTTGGTTACTAAATAGATCCTTTATTATCGATATCATAGCTTTTCTCCTGCTTATCTAATTTCTAAAAGAGATAATATTTTATTTTTTAAAAGCTAAAAAATTTGGTTCCTCAATTTTATAGCAACTACAGTTCCTTTCAAAAGATCTCAGTCTAAAGACTACTACTTTCTCCGGCAGCAACTCCATTACCTGTGGTTTAACACGTAGCATAAAGTCATCAATGGAGCTATCCCGTTCCCGAACTTCCGCTCCTCGCTCAAATCAGACCTTCATCCCAGTCAGATTGCCCACGTCGTGTCGAAGCGTAAGTGAGAACGCCAGAAGCCCTCAAATATCGATGCTTCGTTTCTCCGGGATGCTTACACTTACACCCAAACCAAAAAAAGCCCCTGCGCGAAAGCAGGGGCAAGCCATGTCAGAGCTTTTTTTTATTAGTTAAACACCATGCCGCCGTCGATCAGCAATGACTGACCGGTCATATAATCAGAATCCGGGCTGGCAAGATAGGAGACGCAGGCGGCGACATCTTCCGGCTCGGACAGGCGGCCGAGGGTGATGCGTTTGGCGAACTCGGCGGTACCGTAGCCCAGCGGTTTACCGGCGGCTTCGGACACCTGGCGGTCAATTTCGGCCCACATCGGCGTTTTGACAATCCCCGGGCAGTAGCCGTTGACCGTGATGCCCAGCGGCGCGAGGTCGCGAGCGGCGGTCTGGGTTAAGCCGCGTACCGCGAATTTACTCGAGCTATATACCGCCAGCTCCGGGTTGCCGACGTGGCCGGCCTGGGAACAGGCGTTGATGATTTTCCCGCCGTGACCCTCTTTCTTAAAGGCCTCGACCGCTGCCTGGATGCCCCAGATCACCCCTTTAACGTTGATATTGTAGACTTTATCGACAATCTCCGGGGTAATGGACTCGATCGGCGTGGATGGCGCCACGCCGGCGTTGTTGACGATGACGTCGAAGCCGCCCAGCGTTTTGCGCGCCTGTTCGACGGCGGCAAATACCTGGTCGCGGTCGGAGACATCCACTTTCACCGCCATGGCGCGGCCGCCGGCCTGGTTGATTTCGGAGGCGACCGCTTTGGCGGTGGCGTCGTTATAATCGGCAATGGCCACGGCAAATCCATCCTTCACCAGACGAAGGGCGATAGCTTTACCAATCCCCTGGCCGGCGCCGGTAACAAGTGCGACTTTTTTCATTTTCCTTTCCTTATTGTGATGACTTACAGAATCTGACTCAGATGCAGCTGGCCCATCAGCAGCGGGTTATCGCGATAATCTACCGGGATGGCCACTACCGCCGGGCCGTCGACGTCCATCGCCGCGCGCAGGGTCGGCTCCAGCGCCTCGGCGCTTTCCACGGCAAACCCTTTCGCGCCGAAGGATTCGGCATAGGCTTTAAAATCCATCGGCCCGAACTCGACGCCGGACAGGCGCTGATATTTTTTCTCTTCCTGGATAGCGACCATGTTGTAGCCGTTATCGACCCAGATAAGATGCAGCACGTTGGCGTTCAGGCGGACGGCGGTCTCCAGCTCCATGCTCGACTGCAGGAAGCCGCCGTCGCCGGAGACGGAGACCACTTTGCGCTCAGGATTGACCAGCCAGGCGCCGATGGCCCAGGGCAGGGCGACGCCCATGGTCTGCTGGCCGTTGGAGATCATCACCTGGCGGGCGCGGAAGCTGTACAGGTAGCGGGCAATCCAGATATGGAAGCTGCCCATGTCCACGGTCAACGTGACGTCGCTGTTGACGATGTCCTGCATGGCGCGAACGATGCGCAGGGGATGCAGGGCAAACTGGTTGAGCTGCGCGCCGCGGCGGTCCAGCAGCTCGCGCTGGTGCTGGCGGTCGCGGAGGATCTCCGCCGCCTGCGGGGAGAGCACCAGCCGATGATCGATATTTTGCGCCAGCTTGTTGAGAGTGCCGGCGATATCGCCCACCAGCTCGACATCCGGGGTATAGTTGCGCTCTTCATAGGCGGGCAGCACGTCGATGTGCACCAGCGTCGCGTTGCCGCTGTTCCACATCGCCGGTTCGTATTCCACCGGGCTGTAGCCGATGCAGATCACCAGGTCGGCGAGCTGCAGCAGACGGTCCCCGGCCTGGTTGTTAAACAGCCCAACCCGGCCGGCGAAGCGAGAGAAGTTATCCTGATTCACCGCTCCTGCGGCCTGATAGGTGCTGGTGACTGGAATATGGCTGGTCTCCAGCAAACGGCGCAGCGCCTTGCTGTTTTCCGGCTGGCTGGCCATCAGGCCGAGCAGGAAGATCGGGTTCTTCGCCTGGGCGATAAGCTTCGCCACCTGGTCGATGGCATCATCCGGCGCGGCGCCCATCTGCGGGGCCCCGCTGGCCGGCAGCACTTTGCCGCTGACCGGGCCATCGACCACATCCTGCGGCAGGCTAACGAACGCGCTGCCCGGCCGGCCCTGCTCGGCGGCGCGGAAGGCGTTGGAGACCACTTCCGCCAGCGCATCCGGCGCCGTCACCTCGACGGCGTATTTGGTGACCGGGCTGAACATCGCCACCGTATCCATACTCTGATGGACCTGTTTGGCTTTATCGGCGCGTTTTACCGCGCCGCCCAGGGCCACCACCGGGTCGCCTTCGCTGTTCGCGGTGGCCATGCCGGTGATCAGGTTAGAACAACCCGGACCGGAGGTGACCAGCGCCACGCCCGCTTTGCCGGTAATACGTCCGACGGCGGCGGCCATAAATGCGGCGTTGGCTTCGTGGCGTACCGGAATAATGCGAATGGAGGAATCCAGCAGTGAATCGAAGACCTTGTCGATTTTGGCGCCGGGGATGCCGAACACCTGGCGTACCCCCTGTGCTTCCAGCTGACTGACGACGAGATCGGCGCCGTGCGCCCACTGGCGTACCGGATACTGTTTGTCCATGTGACCCCCTTAACTTTCTACGGAACGGATGGCGGCATCGAGATTATCGGGATGCAGATTAGCCTGCAGGAACGCGCTGTCGGCGGGCAGGTCGATCATCAGCTTGTGAATTTCGCCGAAGGTCAGCACCCCGTGGTCGAGCTGGTAATCCAGCAGGTGACCGCCGCCTTTGCGGTCATCGGTAATAAAATGCTCGTGATACCCGGCGACGTTGATCCCCTGCATATGCTGCGGAGTCCGGAAGCCGACCAGCACCCCTTCGCGCTGGTTAAAGCGGAACACCGGCTGATCGTCGAGGACGTCGGTCATCGCCCGGTACGGCGGCGTCTGGCGCGGCACGGTGCGGGTATGGGCATGGCGGAAATGGCCGTCGATGCGCAGGGCGCAGAACAGGTTGTCAGAGGGGATTTGCTGGTCGATCACCTCGTGCAGCTGCTGGCGGCTCACCGGATGGTCAAAGGTTTTCCGGTACTGCGGCTGGAACCAGGTCATCACCGCGAACGGCGTTTTCTGCTCCGGCTGGGCTTTGCGCGCGCTGCCGTCGGCGCGCAGCTGATAGACCTGACTGCTGAAGGCGATCAGCTCCCCGTCCAGCTCATTAAAGGTGCCGAGGCCGAAATCGCCGTGTTTCAGCAGGTCGGCGATGGTGGTGCTGCCTTCGTAAACCCCGCTCAGCAGGGCGCTCATGAGCGATGTCTGATAGAGCACGCTCTCGGGATGCTGCGCGGAAAACGCCCGCAGGGTTTCGCATAGACTCTCTTCGCAGGTGCATTCAGCAGAATGATTCATATACCACTTCCTCGTTCAACAAATATAAGAAAGGTTAAATAAATGTTGACCCGATTCAGCTCACAGTTCCAATATAGAAACCATGCTGGTTTGAGACGTTTTCGATATGGAACTTCGTTATCTTCGCTATTTTGTCGCCGTCGCCAGGACGCGGCACTTCACCCAGGCCGCCAAGGAGCTGGGTATTTCACAGCCTCCGTTAAGTCAGCAAATTCAGCGGCTTGAGCGCGAGGTGGGGACCCCGCTGTTCCGGCGTTTAACCCGCGGGGTGGAGCTGACGGAAGCGGGAGAGTCTTTCTATGAGGATGCCCGCCAGATCCTCGCCATGAGCGATGCGGCGCTGGAGAAGGCCAAGGGCATTGCGCGCGGGATGAACGGCAGCCTGTCGCTAGGCATTACCAGTTCTGATGCTTTCCATCCGCAAATCTTCACGCTGCTGCACCGTTTTCAGCTCGACCACCCCGGGGTGACCCTGCACCAGATGGAAGACAATATGGCCAATCTGATGACCGCCCTGAGCGAGGCCGAGCTGGATATCGCCTTCGTCCGCCTGCCGTGCGAGAGCAGTAAAGCCTTTAATCTGCGGATTATCGATGAGGAGCCGATGGTTATCGCGCTGCCGCGCGATAACCCGCTGGCGACGCAGCCGACCCTGGCCCTGGAGCAGCTGCGCGACGTGGCGCCGATCCTCTTCCCGCGGGAGGTGGCCCCCGGGCTGTATGAGCTGGTGTACAACAGCTGTCTGCGCGCCGGGATCGATATGGAGCGCGCCTGGCAGTCGTCGCAAATTTCGTCGTCGCTGAGCATGGTCAATGCTGGCTTCGGCTTCGCGCTGGTTCCGCAGTCGATGACCTGCATCCAGCAGCCGAACGTCAGCTATCACCCGCTTAGCGGGGCGCCGCTGAAGACCGATATCGCCATCGCCTGGCGGCGCTTCGAGCGCTCGCGTACGGTGAAACGCTTTCTGGCGATGTTCTGATCTTCGCGGCGCCAGCGGCTTACTGCGCCACCCAGCCGCCATCCATGTTCCATGCGGCGCCGCGCACCTGGGCGGCGGCATCGCTGCACAGAAACAGCGCCATTTCGCCCAGCTGCTGCGGGGTGACAAACTCCCCGGAGGGCTGTTTTTCCGCCAGCAGCTGGGCGCTGGCCTGCTCCGGGTCGACCCCCTCGGCGATGCGTTTGTCGATCTGCTGCTGCACCAGCGGGGTTAGCACCCAGCCAGGGCAGATGGCGTTGCAGGTGATACCGCTGCGCGCGGTTTCCAGGGCCACGGTTTTGGTCAGCCCGACCACCGCGTGCTTGGCGGCGACGTAGGCCGATTTCTCTTTCGACGCCACCAGGCCATGCACTGAGGCAATGTTGATGATGCGCCCCCAGTTGCGCTGGCGCATACCCGGCAGCGCCAGGCGGGTGGTGTGGAAGACGCTGGAGAGATTGATGGCGAGAATATCGTTCCATTTGTCCACCGGGAACTGCTCCACCGGGGCCACGTGCTGGATGCCGGCGTTATTGATCACGATATCGACGCCGCCGAAGGTGCTTTCGGCATAGCGCATCATCGCCTCGATCTGCCCGACGTCGCGCAGGTCGGCGTCGTGATAGCCGGGGATCTTGCCCAGCGCGGCGACTTCAGCCCGGGCGTGGCTGCTGTCGCCGAAGCCATTGAGCACCAGCTGGGCGCCTGCCTGCGCAAGCACTTTGGCGATCCCTAAACCGATGCCGCTGGTGGAGCCGGTGACCAGCGCCGTTTTACCGTGTAAGTTCATTTTATTACTCCTTCAATCTGGTATCAGACAATGCCGGTCACATAGAACGTGGCAATGACAAACAGTACCGCGAGGCTTTTGATCACCGTGATGGCGAAAATGCCGCCGTAGGCCTGGCGATGGCTCAGGCCGGTGATCGCCAGCAGGGTGATCACCGCCCCGTTGTGCGGCAGGGTGTCCATGCCGCCGCTGGCCATGGCGGCGACACGGTGCAGTACCTCGAGCGGAATATTGGCGGCGTGGGCGGCGGCGACAAAGGTCTCGGACATCGCCGCCAGGGCGATGCTCATCCCCCCGGAGGCCGAGCCGGTGATCCCGGCCAGCACCGTGACGCTGATCGCCTCGTTTAACAGCGGATTGGGAATGGCCGCGAGGGCTTTTGACAGCACCAGGAAACCCGGCAGGGCGGCGATAACCGCGCCGAAGCCATACTCAGAGGCGGTGTTCATCGCCGCGAGAATAGCCCCGCCCACCGCCGTCCGACTTCCCTCCGCCAGCCGGCCGCGGATATTGCGATAGCCGCAAACCAGCACCAGCACAATGCCGGAGAGCAGCGCCGCCTGCACCGCCCAGATGGCGGTGATTTTCCCCACTTCGGTGACGACAGGCTTCGCCAGGCCCGGCAGGTTGAGCTCATGGCTGGCGCCGTACCACTGCGGGATCCAGTGGGTGAACAGCAAATTCAGCACCCCCACCAGCAGCAACGGGGCGATAGCGATTAGCGGATGCGGCAGATCGATGTCATCCGGGGTCTCCGGCTCATTTTGCAGGTCGGTCCCATAGCCTTCGCCGCGGGCCTGCGCTTTGCGGCGCTGACGCTCCAGCCACAGCAAACCGAAGATGATAATGAACAGCGAGCCGATAAGCCCCAGCCAGGGGGCCGCCCAGGCGTTGGTGCCGAAGAAGCTGGTGGGAATAATATTCTGGATCTGCGGCGTGCCGGGCAGGGCGTCCATGGTAAACGAGAATGCCCCGAGGGCGACGGTGGCGGGGATCAGCCGTTTGGGGATCCCGCTCTGGCGAAATAGTTCGGCGGCGAAAGGGTAGACGGCAAAGGCCACCACAAACAGCGACACCCCGCCGTAGGTCAGCAGGGCGCACACCAGCACGATCACCGGGATCGCGTGGCGGCGCCCAAGGATGCGGATGGCGGCGGCGACAATCGAACGTGAGAATCCCGACAGCTCAATCAGCTTGCCGAATACCGCGCCCAGCAGAAACACCGGGAAATAGAGCTTCACAAAGCCGACCATTTTTTCCATAAACAGGCCGGTAAAGGCCGGGCCGACCGCGCCCGGATCGGTGAGCAGCACCGCGCCGAGGGCGGCGATCGGCGCAAAGAGGATCACGCTGTATCCACGGTAGGCTGCCAGCATCAGTAACGCCAGCGCGGCCAGGGCTATTATCACACTCATCACGACGTCTCACTCTCATTGTTATTGTAGGGGTACAGAACGCGATACTAGGGTTTCAGGGCGAAGCGGAGCTGGTGTTCCCGGCGCGACTGGATGCGCTGGTGCCGGGCCTCGTCCCAGCGGTAAAAGCCTTGCCCGCTGCCGGCGCCGGTGTCGCCTCGCGCCACTTTCTCCGCCACCAGCGACATCATCTCCGTGCCGCTGGCCAGCTCCGGCAGCAGGTGCTGGCAGATATCCTGGACCGTCGCCAGGCCGGTCATGTCCGCAGCCTCCAGCGGGCCGACCATCGCATAGCGGCGGCCCAGCGAGGCGCGCATCACCTGGTCCACCACCTCCGGGGAAGCGATGCCGCTGTGGACGATATGCAGCGCTTCGCGCAGCAGGGCGAACTGCAGCCGGTTGCCGACAAAGCCCGGCGCGGCGCGGTTGAGCACCACCGCCTCCAGCGCGCAGGCGGCGCAAAAGTCGCTCACCTCGCGCGCCAGATGAGGCAGCGTGGCGCTCCCGGGCACCACTTCCACCAGCGGGATCAGGTGCGGCGGATGCCAGAAATGAGCGATCAGTAGCCGTTCCGGGAGGCGCATGCCCTGCGCCAGCCGATCCGGCGGCAGGCCGCTGGTGTTGCTGGCGATAATCGCCTCGTCGGCGATCAGCGTTTCCAGCTCGGCGTACAGGGCGTGCTTCAGCGCCAGCCGTTCGGGGATCGCTTCAATCAGCAGCGTGGCATCGGCCAGGGCATTCAGCGTCGGGGTGGGGGTCAGACGGGCCAGCACCGCGTCGCGGTCGGCGGGATCCTGTTGACCGCTGGCCTCCAGCTCGCACAGGATGGCGCTGGCCACCGCCGGCACCTCGGCGAGACGCTGCGGGTCGGTGTCATACAGGCGGACGGCGTGACCGTGACGGGCGAAATGGCAGGCGATACCGACGCCCATCAGTCCCGCGCCGAGTACCGCCAGGCGTGGTGTAAACATAGTGGCTCCTGTTAACGTTGAAGGGTCATGGCGATGCCCTGGCCGCCGCCGACGCACAGGGTGGCCAGCCCTTTGCTGGCGCCCCGGCGCTGCATCTCATGCACCAGGCTGACGATGATCCGGCAGCCGGAGGCGCCGATGGGATGGCCCAGGGCGATGGCGCCGCCGTTGACGTTGACCTTCTCGCTGTCCCATTCAAGCAGCTGGCCGACGGCCAGCGCCTGGACGGCAAAAGCCTCGTTGGCTTCGATAAGGTCCACCTCGTCCAGCGTCCAGCCGGCGCGCTGCAGCGCCTGGCGGCAGGCGCTCACCGGGCCGATGCCCATCACCGACGGGTCGACCCCGGCGACCGCTGAGCTGACAATGCGCGCCAGCACCGGCAGCCCAAGCTCGCGCGCTTTATCGACACGCATCAGCAGGACCGCCGCTGCGCCGTCGTTCAGCGACGAGGCATTCCCGGCGGTGACGCTGCCGTCAGCCGGGCGAAACGCCGGGCGCAGCTGGGCCAACTGCTGCTCGCTGGTCTCCGGGCGCGGTTGCTCATCGTCAGTCACGACTCGCGGCGGCTTTTTGCCCTGCGGGACGCTGACCGGGACGATCTCCTCGCGAAAGCGCCCGGCGGCGATAGCAGCCGCCGCTTTGCGCTGGGAGCTGGCGGCGAAGGCGTCCTGGCGCTCGCGGCTGATGTCGAAGGCGTCGGCGAGGTTCTCGGCGGTAATGCCCATGTGGTAGTCGTTGAAGGCGTCCCACAGGCCGTCCTGGATCATGCTGTCCTGCAGGCTGGCGTGGCCGAAACGCAGGCCGTCGCGGGCGCCATGCATCAGATAGGGAGCATTGCTCATGCTCTCCTGGCCGCCGGCGATAACGATCCCGGCGTCGCCGCAGCGGATCGCCTGCACCGCCTGCTGAACCGCTTTCAGTCCGGAGCCGCACACCAGATTGACGGTGACCGCCGGAGTGTCGACCGGCAGGCCGGCCCGCAGCGCGGTCTGGCGCGCCGGGTTCTGCCCGCAGCCGGCGGTAAGCACCTGGCCGAAAATTAGTTCGTCGACCGCTGCGGCGGGCAGCTGGCAGCGTTCAAGCAGGCCGCGCACCACCGCCGCGCCGAGGTCGACGGCGGAAAGAGGGGCGAAGGCGCCGCGAAAGCTGCCTATCGGGGTGCGTACTGCAGCAACAATGGCAATATCGGTCATGATCTCTCCTTAACTGAAGCGCATTTCGCGCACGTCGTCGGCGACGATCAGCCGTCCCGCCGTTTTACGTATCACCTCGTCGGGGCTGACCCCCGGGGCCACTTCGCGCAGGACAAACGCGCCGTCGACAATCTCCAGCAGGGCCAGATCGGTGAGTACCCGGCGAATACAGCCCACGCCGGTGAGCGGCAGGGTGCACTGCGGCAGCAGTTTGGATTCGCCGTTTTTTGAGGCGTGGGTCATCACCACGATGATGTTCTGCGCGCCGGCCACCAGGTCCATGGCGCCGCCCATCCCCTTGACCATTTTTCCAGGGATCATCCATGAGGCGATGTTGCCCGCGACGTCGACCTCAAAGGCGCCAAGAACGGTCAGGTCGACGTGGCCGCCGCGGATCATGGCGAACGACTGGGCGGAATCGAAGATCGCCGCCCCGGTTTGCGCGGTGACGGTTTGTTTACCGGCGTTAATCATGTCGGCGTCGATGGTTTCCTCATCGGGAAATTCGCCCATCCCCAGCAGGCCGTTCTCCGACTGGAGCATCACTTCAATGCCGGCGGGAATGTAGTTGGCCACCAGCGTCGGGATACCGATCCCGAGGTTGACGTAGTCGCCGTCGCGCAGCTCCTGGGCGACGCGCATCGCCATTTGTTCACGGGTCAGCATCTCAGTGCCCTCCGGCGCGCAGGGTGCGCTGTTCAATACGTTTTTCGAATTGCCCGACGATCAGCCGGTCGACATAGATCCCCGGAGTATGGATGGCGGAGGGGGGCAGTTCGCCCGGCGGCACAATCTCTTCCACCTCCACCACCGTAATGCGCCCGGCGGTGGCCATCAGCGGGTTGAAATTCTGCGCGGTGTGGCGATAGACCACGTTGCCGTACCAGTCGGCTTTCCAGCCTTTGACCAGCGCGAAATCGCCGCGGATCGCCTCTTCAAGGATGTAGTGTCTTCCGTCGAACTGGCGCACCTCTTTGCCTTCGGCGACCGGGGTGCCATACCCGGTGGCGGTGTAAAAGCCGGGGATGCCAGCGCCGCCGGCGCGGATTTTTTCCGCCAGCGTTCCCTGCGGGGTGAGTTCTACCGCCAGCTCGCCGCTCAGCACCAGCTGTTCAAACAGCGCGTTTTCCCCGACGTAAGAGGCCACCACCTTGCTGACCTGGCGCGACTCCAGCAGCATGCCGAGACCGAAACCGTCGACCCCGCAGTTGTTAGAGACCACCGTCAGCCCCTGCACCTGGCGACGCTGCACCTCGGCGATCAAGTTCTCAGGAATGCCGCACAGGCCGAAGCCGCCGGCGAGCAGCGTCATGCCGTCCGTTAACCCTTCCAGCGCCGCTTCGTAACTGGCGACGCGTTTATCCAGTCCTGCCATCTTGTCTCTCCTGCCTTGCGATAGCCTTATCATTGGCGCAGGCGACTGATTTGATAATTTTGAATTTGTGACTCACTCATTTGGAATTTTAATTAATTTCCTGTTAACTAATTTTTTTCAATTAGTTAACAGGAAGAAAAATGAGAATGAGTGTCAAACAGTTACGCGCGTTTTTAGCGGTAGCTCACACTCTGAATTTCGCCCACGCCAGCGAAAGGCTGAATCTGTCGCAGCCAGCTCTCAGCCTGACCATCAAAGGGTTGGAGGAGGCGCTGGGCGGCGCGCTGCTGCAGCGCAGCACCCGCAAAGTGACCCTTACCCAGGAGGGGGAACTCTTTCTGCCGATGGCCCGTCAGCTGCTGGCCGACTGGGATAACGTCGAGGAGGCCATGCGTCAGAGCTTTACCCTGCAGCGGGGTAAAATTTCGGTCGCCGCGATGCCGTCGTTTGCCGCCAACGTTCTGCCGGAGGCGCTGAAAGCCTTTCGCGACCGCTATGCCGGGGTGAACGTTACGGTGCATGACGTGATTAATGAGCAGGTGATCGAGATGGTGCGCGAGGGGCGGGTGGAGATGGGCATCGCTTTCGAGCCATCGCCCAACCACAACCTGCTGTTTACCCCGTTGGCGGTGGACCGCTTCGTGGCGATCGTTCCCCAACAATCCCCGCTGGCGAAGAAAAAGCAGCTCAGCTGGCAGGAGCTGTTGACCCTCGACTTTATTACCCTGCAGCGCCCCTCGGCGGTACGCCTTATGCTGGAGGAGGCGCTGGCGCGCAGCGGACGTCAGCTGGACGTGGCGCTGGAGAGTCATCAGCTGGTGACGGTGGGGAGGATGGTGGCCAGCGGCCTGGGGGGCAGCGCGGTGCCGGCGCTGTGTAAAACGCAGATGGCATCGTTGGGCGCCGTCTGCATCCCGCTCTGCGATCCGCCGATTGAGAAGTGCGTCGGCGCGATCCATGCCGGACATCTGCCGCTGTCGAAGGCGGCGCAGGCGCTGCTGGATACGCTGAAAGGGTTTTTACCCACCTGAGGTGTGGGCGTCAAAAAAAACCGGCCTGCTGGCCGGTTTGACAATCAGATTTTACAGGCGTCGCCGCAGTCGTCGTCGGCAACGATCGCCTGGGCTTTTTTGTCCGCTTCTTCCAGACGCTCCGCGTTGCGCTCTTCCGCTTCATCCAGGCCGCTGAAGACCAGGTTGTCGAGATCAATTTCCATAAGTTACCTATCGTTGCTGGTTTTGAATCAGGGTCAAGTATAGGGCATAACCGCCAGCGGATGTAGCCGCGCTTCGCGCCGAAGGCACAGAGCGTTAAGTCGCTGAGCGGAGGGCGTTACCTACCATAATTCATCGTTGACAGAATAAGTTTAACGACAAATAACGTCGCCAGGATAATTTCCTGCCTAAATATTAAATGAAAGGACAACGAAGGAGTAATTAAGCGTTGACGAAACGCTTTTATGTTAATATGGCCGCGATTATGGATGAATCTATGGATCTTAATCAATGGAACATACTGTTGCAGGCGCCATCAAAGAATGGCGTAAACATAATAAAGTGATCGGTCAGGTCAAAATAAGCTATAAAAAAATTTTACGAAAATGCAGAGAGCTCTCGCTCGCAGGAGGTAAATACAGAGAATATCAAGGACTTTGTGCGAAATATCAGTGCGCGCGGTTGACCGCGGTGACCAAAGGACTGGTGCCTTTTGAGGATAAACCGTTTAAAGCGTATCTCAATAAACGGCTGTCAAAACGACGCAAACTGGATATTGCCCATGGTTCACTGAATTTCATCGAGAAAACGTTTCACCCTGATGTCCTGCCGCAACTCTACAATGTCGCGGATTTTGGCCGCGAGATGTTTTCTATTCCCTTGAAAAATGGCGATAAGCTTGACGTTAAGCTGCTGGCCTCGCCGTTTCAGGAGGAAGGGGAGCTGATGCTGCAGCTGTTTCTTGGCGACCGGCGCGTCTATAGCGTCTGTTTTTCCTGCACCGACGATGGCCGCGCTTATATCGGCGGCATCCAGGGCGGGAAAGATATCACCAATGACGAAGTGAAGGTGCTGACTAAAGAGCTGCATGGCGCGCGGCCGAAAAATATCATCATGAGCGTGCTGTATGGTTTGCTGCGATATTTCAACATCTCCACGGTCTACGCCATCGATTCTGATTACCACGTGAAAAGCGATCTGGTGAAAGCCAGTTATTCATCGCTGTGGCTGGAAATGGGCGGTGAGAAACAGGCTCGCGGCTGGTATAAACTGCCGGCGCAAGAGATCAAAAAGAGTATTGAAGAGGTGAAAAGTAAGCACCGGAGCCAGTTTATTAAGCGCGAAGGTCTTAAAGAGCTGATTCAGATTAATATGGCGAATGCCCTGCAGCAAATTACCTTGCCTGCGCGGGTGAATTAACGCCACTCACACGTCAGGCGGGCAGCAGGGGGCTGCTGCCCGTCTGACGATATTCTTTCTTCACTGGCGCGTTTCCAGCCAGATTTCATCCTATCCCAGGGCTTTTGTGGCCGGTCGAAAATGGCGAGGCAGCGCGTCCGGCAAGCAGTGCCAGGAATACATTCTTCAGGTTTCGGCATGGGTACCGGCTTTGACGATCTGTAGTGCGCTGGGGCTCGCCACGCTGCCGCTGGCGGTGACGAACCCCGGATGGACGGTCTCGCCGCTGGCGCTGTCCACCAATGCAATAGGCGACGCGCTATGCAGCACGTGCTGGTGGCCCCATTCCATCAGGGCGAACAGCACCAGCGCCGGGATACTGCTGTGGCTGGTGCCGATGGCCGCCGCCGCCGCGGTAGGGCTTATCGTCCATATGGCGGGACTGTCCGGCGCAGGATGAGGTTGGGCGGCAACGGGCCAGCGACCCGTTAGCGCCCAACCGGACCGGGGACCATCAGGTCGTGGGGCTTTCGCGGGTGGCCCGCGTCAGCGGGTTGCTGTCGAGTTCCAGCTGGTCGCGCAGCGCCCAGCCGCGCAGCTTGCCGGGGTTAAGCAATCCCGCCGGGTCGAGAGACTGTTTCACCGCCACGACGTCGGGACGAATCACGCCCTGTTTGCCGTCCTCAACCTGCAGCACGTGGGGGTTGTTAATCTTGACGTCGTTGTCGCGAAATATCTGCATGATGGCGTTAAGACGTTCGGGCGTGGTATAGCGCACCAGCTGCAGACCGCTGGCGGTGAGATTGCCCTCGATATCGCGCAGGAATTCAATATGGGACATCACCTCCCCGGCGAAGTGCTGCTCCATCTGTAAAATTTGCTGCGGATAGCGCAGCGGATCAAACGCCGTCTGCAGATAGGTCAGCGTATTGTCCACCTTGAGCGCATGCAGGGTGGTGTGGTTCCAGCAGTATTCCATTAACGAGCCGTTGCGCGTCCGGGCCTCGTCGCTGGCCTGCCGGATGGCGTTGCTCCCGCGATGGCGCGGTAACAGGCTGGCGCAGAGTCCTTCGCTCTCCTCGGCGATCAGGCTGATAACCGCATGTTGCCCGGCATGGTAACGATCGTTGAGGTGGCTAAAATAGTCAGCGATCGGCGTGGCCAGCAGCGCCACCTGGCGCTTCACCAGCCCCGGCGAGCGGACGCAGGCGTTGGCATAGTTCAGCGCATCGGCGAAATCGTCAAACACGTCCAGACGTTCAATCCACTGGTGCGCAGGCGCCAGCGCCAGCTCAACCTCCAGGATAATGCCGTTGGTGCCGTAGGCGTGATGCAGGAGCAGCGCTTCGGGAGCCGGGACGGTCAGCACGCGGGGGACCGGCTCGACGGTCATCACTTTGACGCTGAGCACATTGCCGGGCGCCGCCAGCGGCCCATAGTTGATGGAGCCGATACCGCCGAACCCGCCGCCGTAGAGACCGCCCAGGCTCGCCAGTCGATAGGTCGATGGCATACAGCGCAGCTCCCAGCCCGTCGGGCGGGCGGCGGTTTCGATGTCCGCCAGGCGAATGCCGGCCTGGGCCCTCACTGTGCCGTTGCCGAGGGCGACGATCTGGTTGAGCCCGGTCATATCCACCAGCAGCCCGCCTTCGAGGGGGACCAGCTGTCCGTAGTTGCCGGTGGCGCTGCCGCGCAGGGTCAGCGGCAGCTGGTGCTGCGCGCAGGCGCAGACCAGCTGGCGCAGCTCCTCTTCATCGCGCGGGCGAACCACCGCGTCCGCCTGTTTCCCCGCCAGTTGCTCGGTGAGTAGCGGACTGAACCAGTGAAAATCGCGGGAGAGCCGTTTGATCTTCGCCGGCTGTAAGGTCCACTCCAGCGCCGGGAGTGCCTGCTGGATCGCCGCGACCGCGTGTTGACGCTGTTCATCAGTCATCATTCTTTTTCCTGTTCGTCAGCAGAACATTAATGAGATTGCACGGTTTCGCTTTCATGCCAGGCGCTGAGCGCCCGGCGCGAAACCCAGGACATCACGCCAAACAGCGCGATCCCGGCGAGAGAGATCAGCAGCAGCGCGGCAAACATCAGCGGGATATCCAGCTGGTAGCCAGCCTGCAGGATCTGATAGGCCAGTCCGGTATTGGTCCCGCCGGTCCCGGCGACAAACTCCGCCACCACCGCGCCAATCAGCGACAGCCCACTGGAAATACGCAGCGCGCCGAAGAAATAGGGCAGCGCCGAGGGGATACGCAGCCGCACCAGCGTTTGCCAGCGGCTGGCGTGATTGAGGCGAAAATAGCTCAGCAGGCCGGGGGAGACGCTGCGCAGTCCCTGAGTGGTATTGGAGATGATGGGAAACACCGCCATCAGGGTGGCGCACACCACCAGCGAGAGCGTGGCATCTTTCACCCAGATGATGATCAGCGGGGCGATGGCGACGATCGGCGTCACCTGCAAAAACACGATGTAGGGAAACAGGGCGGTTTCCACAAAGCGGTTCTGCACCAGGATAAACGCCACCGCGGCGCCGATGACAATCGACAGTAGAAACGAGATCAGGGTGATCTTGAGGGTGAACAGCAGCGCCAGCAGCAGCGGCGTGAGATGCGTCCACAGGCTTTCCAGCATCACCAGCGGCGACGGCACCAGAAAGGCCGGGATACGGAAATAGCTCACCGCGCCCTGCCACAGGAGCACCATCGCCACCGCGACGAGGGTCGGATAGAGAATTTTGAGAAAACGCGGATGCTGGATCCACGGCGTTGCGGTTGTATTTTTCATATTATGACTCCATACCGGACTGGCTGGCCTGCAACAGACTGTCCTGCAGCTGACGGGCATACAGGGAAAAGGCCGGGCTGACGCGGAACGCCTCGCTGCGCGGGAACGGCTCGCGGATGGGGATATCTTCGACCACCCGTCCGGGACGGGCCGCCATCATGATCACCCGCTGGGAGAGAAACACCGCTTCGTGGATCGAGTGGGTGACGAACACTACCGTCAGGTTTTGCTCCTGCCAGAGACGCAGCAGGTCGCTGTCGAGTTTGTTACGCGTAATTTCATCCAGCGCGCCGAAGGGCTCATCCATCAGCAGCAGCTTTGGTCGGGTGACCAGGCCGCGGGCGATGGAGACGCGCATTTGCATGCCGCCGGAGAGTTCGCGCGGCAGGACGTCGGCGAACTTGCCGAGGCCCACCAGCTCAAGGACTTCACTCACCCGGGTATTTCCCTCCGCCCGCGGCACGCCGGCCAGATCCAGCGGCAGCCTGACGTTATTGCGCACGCTGCTCCACGGCATCAGGGTGGCTTCCTGGAAGACGAACGACAGCGGATGCTGGGCCTTTTCCCGACTGTCGCGCCGCCACAGCATCAGCTTGCCGTCGCTGGGCTCCACCAGGCCGGCGACCATCTTCAGCAGGGTGCTTTTACCGCAGCCGGACGGGCCGAGCAGGGTAATAAACTCCCCCTGATTGATGGTCAGGTTGACGGGCAGCAGCGCCCGGGTGCCGTTGCTGTAGATTTTCTCCGCCGACAGCACCTCGATGGCCGGGGTGGCAGCGGCGGGTATAAAGCGGGTATCGCTCATCACGGTCAGTTTCGGGGCGGTATTCATGGCATCACTCCGGCGTCTTTGACCATCTCCAGGGTGTAAGTCTGCTCAAACGGCACCTTGCTGGCGTCGATCAGTTTGTTTTTCACCAGCATGTCCCAGGTTTTCTTCAGCCGCGGCTCGGTGATGATGCCGATGCCGCCGGTCTTAGCATCGCCGCCGGTCACCAGCTGGTACTGCTTCATCTGGGCAATGCCAAAGGCGATCTGCTCGGCGCCCATCTGCGGATTCGCTTTGCCGATCAGGTTGTTGCCGGGGGCGGGATCCCGCAGGTAGCTTTTCCAGCCTTCCATGGAGGCTTTGACGAAGGCCGCCACCGCCGCCGGACGTTTGCGGATGGTGTCGGCCATACAGATAATCGAGTTGCCGTAGGGCGGGTAGCCCCAGTCGCTGAGCGGATAGACATAGAACGGCTGCCCGCCTTTGGCGACGGAGAACGGCTCGGAGGTCACGTAGCCCTGCTGCACCAGGTTTTTATCGGCGAGGAACGGCTGAACGTTAAAGGTATAGGGGCGCACTTTGCTGCCAGCCAGACCCAGCTCGCTTTTCGCCCACGGCCAGAAGGAGGTATAGGCCTCGGTGGCGAGCAGGAAGGTTTTGTCTTTAAGTTCCGCCGGGTTCTCCACCTTGTCATGGGTGATAAACACCGTCGGCGAGTGCTGGAACACGGTGGCGACGGTCACCGCGTGCACCCCGGCCTGCCAGGTCTCCAGCGCCTGGCCGTTGTCGCCAAGGGTGCAGTCCGCCTGACCGGCCGCCATCAGCTGCATGACGTTGATCTGCGGGCCGCCCATTTTAATTTCGACATCGAGACCGGCGTGTTGATACAGCCCGGTGGCCTGGGCCTGGTAAAACCCGCCGTGTTCGGCCTGGGCATACCAGTTGGTGAGAAAGGTAAACTTCTCCGCCGCGAAGCAGGAGGCTGAGGTCGCGAGGGCGGCCACGGTCAGCAGGGTAAAAACGGGCGTCAATCTGGTATTCATCAGGGCTCCCTGGATTCAGCAGCGAAAGAAGGTGGTAGGGACTGCACAAAGCCGTGCCAGTGCTGTTTGCCCCAGGTCGGTTCGCGACGTTCGACCCAGGCCATGCGGTGGATCTCGATGATCGCCTGCGCCCAGCTGGCGGCGAGGGAGTCGAGAAGCCCTTCGCCTTGCTCCCGCGTCGCCGGGGTCGGGTCGCCAATCACCCCGCTGGGGCCAAAGTCATACGACGCCCACGCCGCCGCCGGGCGGCCTTTCGACAGGGTTGGGCAGGGGAATTCCGGGGGGAAATTAGCGACGGCCCGTTCCATATGGACGCACTCCGGCGCCAGCGCCAGCATCAGCGCCGTTTCGCTATGCCCGGCGTGCATCGCCATCCGCTGTTCATGCGGGCTGAGAAACTGTTTTTCGCAGTTGGGCACGTTGAACACGTCGTGGGGGATGGCGATGAAATCCCCGTGGCGCAGGCGCATTTCCCGGCAGGCGATCTGCAGGATCTGCGGCTGGCCGCCGTGGCCGTTGATCATCAGCAGCTTGCGAAAACCGGCCCGATAGAGAGATTCGGCGATCTCCAGCAGGGTATGCAGCAGCGTATCGCCGCTAAGGGTCAGGGTGCCGGGAAAATGCAGATGCTCCTCGGACTTACCGTAGACGATCGGCGGAATGGCGTAGGCCGGGATCGTCGCCGGCAGCCTGGCGAGGGCATGGCCCGCCACGCCGGAAGATATCACGCTGTCCACCGAGCAGGGCAAATGCGGGCCGTGCTGTTCGATCGCCCCGGTGGGGAGGACGATAACCGTATTGCTTTTATCCGGCAGGGCGGCCACGTCCGTCCAGCTCAGAAAAGGAAGAAAGCGCGCGGCAGGAATGTAACCGTTAATCATCGCGGTGCCTCGGAGTTAAATGACGGGGGTAACCAGACGGTCGCTTCGACTTCAATCAGTACCGTGGCGTCGGGCAGCATTTCGCTGACCTGCACCACGGTGGAAACGGGCGGCTGGTCGGGGTAAAACAGCTTCCTGACCCGGCTGTAATAGGGAAAATGGTCAAGGTTGCGAAAGTACTGCACCAGTTTGATAACGTCGCTCATCTGCCCTCCCGCGGACGCCACGGTGCGGCGGATGCTCTCCAGGACGTACCAGCTCTGGGCGAGGATCGGGCCCTGTTTCGCATCGGTTGAAAATTCGCCGGTCGCCCCCAGCAGCTCCCGCACCGGCTCAGGCACATCCTGAAAGCCGTTGACGATGGTGCCGGTCAGGGGATTGACCGGAATAATGCCGGAGAGAAAGATAAAATCGCCGGCTCTGCGCCAGGCGGCATACCGCGCCAGCGGCGCCCCGGCGCCTGCTTCAAGACTCATGTGCCATCTCCTCCTGCCACACGCGCCGGTGGGTTAACCTGCCGTGGTTAACCACCAGACGGGCGGCGCTGTTTAAAGGCCAGATAAAACGGTCGCTACCCGGGAAAATCACCACGCTGGCCGTCGCCCCGACGGCAAAGGGCGCCGCGTCTGCCGGCGAACCGGTTAGCGCCGCGCGATCGCAGATCAGCCGCGACTGCTGGTCGAACAGGTCGCTGAGCTGAGCGCTGAACAGACCGCAGGCCAGGGTGTCCAGCGGGTCATAGCTCCCCGCCGGGCAGAAGGCATCCTGCACGTTGTCGCAGCCGAGCAGGGTGGCCACGCCGGCGGCCTGCGCCTCGTGCAGCAGGGTGATCCCCCGCTGGCGCGGCGTGCGGCCGAACGTCGCATCCTGCAGCAGCAGGTTGGTCATCGGCAGAGCGATAAGGGTGACGCCGTGCGCCGCCAGCTGGCGCAGGATCGGCGCCGCCTGTTCGTCGCTGCCGGCGGCCAGCGCGCAGCCGTGGCTGCAGCAGATATGCCCGGGAAAAGGGTGGCGGGAGAGATGATCCGCCAGCCAGGTCAGCCCCTGAGACACTTCGCTGAGCTCCTCATCAATATGCAAATCCAGATCCAGATCCCAGCGGGCCGCGCTGCACAGCAGATTTTCCATGGCGGCGGCGTCCCAGTTGGAGGAGTGGATGAAGCCGCCCAGCAGGCAGCGCTCTCCGCTGTTGGCGACCGTCCGGGCTATGGCCTCCGCTTGCGCTGGCTCGCGAAACAGGGGCAGCGGGACCAGCGCCACCCGCTCCAGGGTGATGCCGACGGTATCGAGGCGGGCGATCTCCTGCCAGGCGTCCGGCGCGTCGGCGGTAAACCAGTCGACATGGCTGCGCAAATGGGTCACGCCATTCGCTGCCGCCCGGGCCAGCGCGGCGGACGCCCGACGTTGAATATCCGCCCTGGTCCAGTGTCGGCGATCCTCGTGCATGGCGTGGATTGCCGCCAGCAGCCCGGCCTGCGCCGGACGGCAGCGTTCAATGGTGAATGTCTTGTCCAGATGGGCATGGGGTTCCACCAGGCCGGGGAGCGTCAGGGCTCCCGCCAGGTCCCACAGGCCGGGAGTCGGCTGGTCGGTTGGGGTCAATGCGGCAATCCGGCCGTCGCGAAAGGCCAGGTCCGCCAGCAGCGGCTCACCGTTGGCCCGCGTCGGCCAGCCGTCGGGCAGCGCCCAGGCCGGGAGTCGGGCGCGGCTGATCCCGACAAGCGGCGCGCAAGAGGAGGGGAACGTCATCGTCAGTCTCCTCACAGATCCAAAACCAGAAGCGGGGATTTCGCCCGCGAACAGCAGAGCGTGATCTGGTCGTTGCCGGCTTTCTCTTCCGCCGTCAGCACGCTGTCCCGGTGCTCGGGGATCCCGTCGAGGACCCCGGTAATACAGGAGCCGCACATTCCCTGTTCACAGGAGAGCATTACCTCCACCCCGGCGTGCTGTAATACCTGAGCAATGGTTTGATCCGCGGCGACCTGCAGGCGCTGCCCGCTGGAGGCCAGCTCAATATAAAACGCATTTTTCGCCTCAGTATTATTTTCCGCCGCGGGAGTAAAACGCTCGAAGACGAACTGCGACGGCGACCAGCGATATTCCTCCATGACCGACCGCAGTCGCTGAATAAAACCCTCCGGGCCGCAGGCTATTACTACGGTATCAGGGTGGGGCACAGTTAAGCATTCGGGGACCCGCTGGCGAAACGACGCGCCTTCCTCGCTGCAGTGAATGGCCACCGTGCCGTTCGCAGTCAGCTGGTTCAGTCGCGGGGAGAAGGCGGTCTGGCGCGAACTGGCGACATAATAATGCAGCTCCAGCGCCCCCTTTCTGGCGGCAATCGCTTCAGCCATCGCCAGCAAAGGCGTGATGCCGATACCGCCGGCAAACAGCAGGTAGCGCCCGGCCTGCGGCAGGGGAAAATGGTTGCGCGGCGGCGAAATGGCGAGCCGATCGCCGGCTTTGAGCTGCTGGTGCAAATAGCGTGAGCCGCCGGTGGAAGCATCAGTCAGCCTGACGCAAATTTCATAAGTATTACTGCGGTCAGGCGTGCCGCACAGGGAATACTGCCGCGGACCGACGCCGGGAATAATAATATCGATATGCGCCCCGGCGGAGTAGGCCGGTAATATTTCCCCGGCCGCCGTCTGCAAAATTATGGATAGATTTCCCTGTCCGTTGGGGCGTATTTCCCCGACCGAGACCGAAATAAGATCGTGGCTGTGCATTACCGTTTTCTCTCCCTCACTCCGCTGTCTGCAGGGCGGCCAGGGTCGGCGAAGAGATAACTCCCCTTCGCGGTGAACTGTCCGGCGTGCAAGAAAATGGGTGAAACGATCGTTTCTCCGCTATGAATGCTACGGTATTGTGATAAAACTGTTGCGTCCAGAGCTTTGATTCGCACAACCCGTTGCAAAAAAGAGAGCACCCAAACCATGTTTGCCTTCTCCCGATTTCTGCTCTATTTCACCGAAGTGGCCCGTCAGGGATCGTTTCGTAAAGCGTCAGAGGCGCTGCATGTGTCGGCGTCTTCCATCGACCGTCAGATTTTGCGCGTGGAACAGGAGCTGGCGATGCCGCTCTTCGAGCGCCATCCCACCGGGCTGAGGCTGACCGCCGCCGGGGAGCTGCTCCTGCACGCGGCCAATAACTGGAAAAAGGACTTTACCCGGGTCTGCGAGCAGCTGGACGATCTGCGCGGGTTGCGGCGGGGGCATGTGCGCATCGCCACCATCGATGCCATTAACCGGCATTTCTTTTCGACGATGCTCAAAGAGGTGCATAAACATTATCCCAACATCTCTTTTACATTGACCACCATCAACAATATCCACATCCAGCAGGCGCTGATCTCCGGCGAGGCGGATTTCGGCATCATGCTCAATCCCCAGACCTCTCGTGAACTGCAGGTCCGGGCGTTTGCCGAGATGAATATGGGGATTGTGGTGCCCACCGGCCATCCGCTGGCCAGCCGCAGCGCGGTGCGCTTTAGTCAGTGCCTCGACTACCCCTTTATCCTGCCGTCCGCCCCATTGATGATCAGCGAGCCGGTGGAGGCGCTGGTGAACATCAGCGGCAACGAGGTGAAGGAGGTGGCGGTGTCGAACAACATTCACATGATCCGCACCCTGATCAAAGAGCAGATGGGCATCGGCATCCTGTGTCGGCTGGATATTCTCGATGAGATTGAGTCCGGCCAGCTGGCGTTTGTACCGCTAACCGATCCGCAGCTTAAGCCTTTCACCTTGGCGCTGTGCGTCTCGCCCGCCCGCCAGCTTTCCCTTGCCGCCTCGATGATGTTGAACCAGCTGGAGATGCTCTTCAGTCAGCTGTGAGCGACCAGGCAGGCACTAAAATCATTCATTAACGCACCATTATGGTGCGTTTTTGGTGTGCGTGAATCAAAGGTTGCATGCCCAAGGGGGGCGGCGCAGGCGATTTCTCGCGGCCGCTCGCAGGCGTTTAAATCTGGCATTGTTTTTGTATAGCTGAGTGTGAGTAGAAGCGGTCAGTACGGGTTATCCATACGGGACATTGCTCAGTCACCATGTCGCGGTTCAATGTTGACCGGGATGGGAGGCTGAGCCACATTCGCTCGCTCCCCCTCCCGGCGTAAAGAGGAGAGGGATAATGAAAACAGGCGCATGCCTTCCCCGGGGTTTACGCTGGCTGGGCCTGATGGCCCTCGGCGGTGTCTCGCTGGCCGTTCAGGCCGAGGAGAAAATCGTTCTGCTGACCTCCTGGTACGCCCAGGCGGAACAGGGGGGGTATTATCAGGCCCAGGCCACCGGGCTGTACAAAAAATACGGTCTCGACGTCGAGATCCGCTCCGGCGGACCGCAGGTCAACGGCATGCAGTTGCTGTTGTCGAAGCGGGCCGATGTGATCATCGGTTACGACCTGCAGCTGCTGGAAGGCATTCAGCGCGGCTTCCAGGCAAAAGCCATTGCCGCGCCCTTTCAGTACGATCCCCAGGGGCTGCTGACCCATGCCGATGTCACCTCCCTGCAGGGGCTGAAAGACAAAACCCTGCTGGTCTCCAGCTCCGGTCAGGCGACGTGGTGGCCGTGGCTGAAGGCGCAATACCAGCTGAGCGACGCGCAGGTTCGCCCCTATACCTTCAATATTCAACCCTTTGTCGTCGATGACGCTGTCGCCCAGCAGGCCTATGTCAGCTCCGAGGTGTTCCAGGTGCAGAAGGCCGGAGTGAAGGCGAACTTCTTCCTCTTTTCCGAGCACGGCTATCCCCCCTACGGCGGCATCCTTATCGCCCGCCCGGATACCATCGCCGAGCGTAAAGCGGCGATGGCGAAGTTTGTCCGCGCCTCAATGGAGGGCTGGGTGAGCTATCTCAAGGATCCGGCGCCGGGCAATGCGTTGATTAAGCAGGACAACCCGAAAATGACCGACGATCTGCTCGCCTGGGGCGTGACCCAGATCCGTGAGCATCACCTGATCGACGGCGGGGATGCCGCCAGCCAGGGCTGGGGGACGATGACCGACGCGCGCTGGCAGAAGACCCGCGACTTTATGGTCAGCGCCGGTTTGCTGGCGGCGGCCACCGACTGGAAACAGGCCTACACTACCGAATTTGTTCAGGCCATGCAGGTTAAACCCTGAGGAGCGACGCCATGTCATTAATGATTAAAAATGCCCATGCCATCCTCAGCGGTCTGCCCGGAGAGGCGGCGCGGCTGGCCGGGCCGGATATTCGCATCCGCGACGGCAAGATTGCCGCCATCGGCAGCCTGACGCCGCTGCCGGAAGAGCGACAGATCGATGCCCGCGACTGCGTGATCTATCCGGCGTGGGTGAACACGCACCACCATCTTTTTCAGTCGCTGCTGAAGGGCGAGCCGCAGGGGCTGAACCAGATCCTGACGGCCTGGCTGAGCGCCACGCCGTACCGCTTTCGCGCGGCTTTCGATGAACATACCTTTCGTCTGGCGGTGCGCATTGGCCTGGTGGAGCTTCTGCGCTCGGGCTGCGCCAGCGTGGCGGATCACAACTACCTGTACTGGCCGGATATGCCTTTCGATACCTCGGAGATTGTCTTCAGCGAAGGGGAAGCGCTGGGGATGCGCATCGTCCTGTGCCGGGGTGGGGCGACCCAGGGCCGGGCGGTGGAACAGGATCTGCCGGTGGCGCTGCGTCCGGAAACCTTCGACGGCTATATGGCGGATGTCGAACGGCTGGTCAGCCGCTATCACGACCCCCGGCCCGAGTCTCTGCGCCGGGTGGTGATGGCGCCCACTACCGTCCTGCACTCCGCGCCGGGCGCCCAGCTGCGGGAGATGGCGAAGCTGGCCCGCCAGCTGGGGATCCGGTTGCACAGCCATTTATCGGAAACCGTCGATTATCTCGACGCCGCGCGGCAGAAATTCGCCATGACGCCGGTGCAGTTCTGCGCGGAACACGACTGGCTGGGAAATGACGTGTGGTTTGCCCATCTGGTGAAGCTGCTGCCGGAGGAGATTGCCCTGCTGGGCCGTACCGGAACCGGCATCGCCCACTGCCCGCAAAGCAACGGCCGGCTGGGCAGCGGCATCGCCGATCTGCTGGCGTTAGAGCAGGCCGGGGTCCCGGTCTCGCTGGGGGTGGACGGCGCCGCCTCGAATGAAGCGGCGGATATGCAAAGCGAAGCCCATGCCGCATGGCTGCTGCAGCGCGCGCGCAAGGGGATGCTGGCGCAGCCGCGCTACGCCGGGGGCACCTTTGAGGGTGGGGCCGATGCGGCCACGGTGGAGGATGTAGTGCGCTGGGGCAGCGCCGGCGGGGCGCAGATCCTCGGCTTAGCGCAGAGCGGCACCCTGCAGGTCGGCATGCAGGCGGACCTTGCCATTTACCGGCTGGACGATCCGCGCTACTTCGGTCTGCACGATATGGCCATTGGGCCGGTGGCCTGCGGTGGGCGCGCCGCGCTGAAGGCGCTACTGCTCAATGGCCGCCCCATCGTGGAAGACGACGCCATTCCCGGTCTCGACCTTGACGCGATGCGTCACGACGCGCTGGCGGCCGTCCGTACCCTCCAACAGCGCGCCGCTGTGTAACTGATAACAGGATAATGACGATGAACGCAACCACCCAGAATCAACGCTACGCCTTACAGGAACTGGAAAAAGAGGCGCTGATGGGCGCCGAGGGCGAAGAGACCTTCGCCCGCGAAGTGCGCTGTATCGACCTGTCGAACTTTGCCGCAAGAAAAAATGACATTGCCGAACAACTGTGGGAGGCGGCGGTGGAGATTGGCTTCTTCCAGGTCAGCCATCACGGTATTCCGCTGGCGGATATCCGCCAGGCGTTCAGCATGACCGAGGCGTTTTTCGACCTGCCCGACGAGGTGAAGCGCCAGTATCCGCTGGCCGGTAACGCCGGCTGGGAAAGCAAAGCGCAGGTTCGGCCGTCGACCCGCACCCCGGATCAAAAAGAGTCGTATCAGATAACCCGGCCTCTGATGGCCGGGCGCTGGCCCAGCGATCGGGAGCTGCCAGGCTTCCGGCAGACAATGCTCGGGTTTGAGTCGCAGTGCTGGCAGCTGGGGATGAAGATCCTCTCCTGCTTTGCTTTAAAGCTCGGTTTTCCGGAATCGTTTTTTACCACCGCGCACGATCCGCAGCGTGACACCTATCAGAGCACCTTGCGCATGCTGCATTACTATGCAACCGAGCAGTCGCAGCAGGGGATGTGGCGGGCCGGCGCGCACACCGATTTTGACTGCCTGACGCTACTGTTCCAGCGCCCCGGCCAGGGCGGCCTGCAGGTTTGTCCCGGTAAAGACCGCGAAAGCCAGCAGTGGACCAGCATTGAGCCGCGCGAGGAGGTGATCACCTGCAATATCGGCGATATGCTGATGCGCTGGAGCGACGACCAGCTGCCGTCTAACTTCCACCGGGTGAGAAACCCGCTGCCCCACGAATATCAGGGGCCGCGCTACAGCCTGGCGTTTTTCTGCCAGGCCAATAAAGATGTCGAGATCCTCGGGCCGCAGAGGAAGTACCCGCCCATCAGCGCCGAGGATTATCTGCAGCAGCGGATCCAGGCCAATTTTGCCAAAGGGTAAGATGCTCCCTTGCGTGGTATACCTGCCGCCGGCTTTCGCTGGCCGGGCGGCAGGATATCCGCCGCTAAGCTTTCAGGTGGTAGGGCTTGCCGATGCGGGTGACAAAGGTATCTCTGCCGCAGCCATAAAATCGATAAAACAGCGTATTCTTGGTGACAGGTAGCGGCTGGCGGGCCACAGGACCGAGAAATGCCCATCCTTGATGCAACACCCGGGCAACACCTCCTGCAGTTGTCCCTCATCCATTGCCTCGCGCACGACAAAATCAGGCACATAAGCGATGCCCATCCCCGCCGCGCTTAAGCGAATGGCGGCCTCAATGTTATTGACCGTCATCACGGCAGCGGCCCTGAAATCTCCCGTCAGCCGCATACCGCGCAGTTCCCAGGGCTGGATCAGCCCCGTTGCGGGGAAGCGAAAAAAAATGCACTTGTGCGCCGCCAATTCCGCTGGCGAGTCGGGGGCGCCGTATTCCGCCAGATAGGCCGGGCTGGCACAGAGCACAAAACGAAAACCCCCCAGATTTCTGGCGATCAAGCGGGAGTCCGCTAATTCACCGCTGCGGATAGCGACATCAACTCCCTCATCGATCAGATTGACCAGCCGGTCGCTAAAGTCGAGATCCAGTTCAACCTGCGGATAAAGACGGCTAAAGGCGGTGAGGGCGGGGAGCAACAGGCGGTAGCCAATGACGGGCAGTGAAATCCTCAGTTTGCCGGTGGGCTGTGAGAGACTGCTGGTCAGCTCTGACTCGGCCTCCTGGATCTGCTCCAGGATACTCTGACAGCGGGTCAGAAATGCGGCCCCCTCCGCCGTCAGGCTGACGTTTCTGGTGCTGCGGTTGAACAGCCGGACCCCCAGTTTATGCTCAAGCCGGGCGACATTCTTACCCACCGCCGAGGCAGATATGCCCAGCAGCCTGGCGGCCTGAACAAAGCTTAGCGTTTCGGCGGTGCGGACAAAGGACGTCAGCGAGGTGAGGCTGTCCATCGATTATAAACCTTATGTCTCTTAAGAAGATATTTTCAGTCTATTTATCGGTAATAACATCCGCAATAGGATGGCGACAGTTTATTCATTCCTTGCCGACTGATGAGGGCCGCCCGATGTTACTC